>JBAQYK010000214.1:0-4992 GCA_049299995.1 Candidatus Methanoperedens sp. | reverse complement strand
CTCGTAGCATGCTCCTTTTGCGTTGGAAAGAAAGGAGCAGGTAATACATTAACATTGTCTGATTGAACTACATTTTTTATTTTCCAATTATCAAGCACGATAGTAAATTGGCGTTGTTTGTCTCCTTGAAGCTGTAGAAGCTGTACAGAAAAGCAACCCTGACACTCCAATTTTTTTACTTCAATGATTGTTACAGGAAAACTTAGATGGGCGGTAGCTATTTCAACTGCCCTTTGTTGTTCTTGAGATATTTCTTTAACGAAACTCTTTCCACTCCATAACACGCATTTTTTCTCAGGGCTACCTACGGGACCGTCATAGAACGTTACACTACGAACAAGCCAACCAGCTTTCTCACACTCTTCAAAGGTAGTGATTTTGGCACTTTCACTTCCTATAACCAAATATAGCGACGCTATAGCCAATAAAATTAGAATGCAAACTACAGTTAATATCTTTTTTGATCGGTTCAGCGTTGTTTCCTCCTAACGTCTATTTTTAAGACTGCAATATATATTTTCTATGACAATCATCTACACATCTAACTCGTAAAAGATTTTCTTAAACTACGAATGGGTTCGTAGTTATAGCAGTCTCTTTTAATGTCCATGTCAACATTTGAATCCTCTATTTTACTGTGGTGGTATCCTCACTTCGGAACTTATCCACCATACGGATACACCTGCCCATAAGTCGGAGGGGGTGAAGGTATCTTCATTTCAGAGCTTACCACCTGATCCACCCACCTTGCAGTTACAACAACCTTATACCTGTCCCCCATCTTGCCTTTTACCACAATAGGAGACATTACATATTTCTCAGTTGACGGCTCATCCTTAGCAAGTTCGATGACTACGATGGGTGCATATGTTTTGGTATCAAAAGTTGTTTTCGCCCCTGTCACAGGGTCATAGGTGCTATTGCGATACTCCCATGTTACAAGGGATTCAGATGGTCCATAGAATCCATCAAATTCGCTGCGTAAAGAGTATCCTCTTGTAACCGTTTTAACTGTGGTATTTGTTAATTCATTTATTACCGAGATATTAACTGAAACACCCGGTGCACGGCCTTTTCCTTTAAGTTGTAAATAACCATAAACAGAGTGTATTTCATTGGTTCCATTGATGCTTTTATAGTTCTGAAGAAACAATTCAATTGTTGGCTTGAGAACGTTGATTTCTACTGCTCTGGAATCTGCAAGTTTTCCATGCTGATACACCTCTACCTCGACTTTTTGCGGTCCTGGTACTTCGTATCCTACCATGTAAGTTATGTTGCTACTACCCGGTTTTAATAGAATCTCTTTTTGAGATGTATCGGTGACGTTTGATGCGTTTGATGATATGTAACTTAAATTTTCATATGACACAATCCAAACTCCTTTTAAACTCACCCCTTTTGCGTCCACTAACGAATTTTTCACGTTTATAGTTACGTTTACATCCTTTGAAGCACTGTTTTGCAGAGTTATTTTCAGATCACCTAATTGCCCTATTACGAGTTCTTTAGGCTTTTCTATGTTTACAATGCTTACATCTGACGGAGTAAAATACCACAACAACACCGCTACAGACAGCAATACTATTGCTATTATTGCCCCCGCTATCATCTTATTTCTCATTCTTCTCACCTCGCAGCTTGTCAGCCAGAGCAACCTTATTGGTCAATCCGTACTGTTTTTTAACAACCAATCCCCTCTTTTCAAGGTCAGTAACCATCCTTGAGACCTTTGCCTTTGAAAAATTCAGTGAAAGCACAAGTTCATTCTGCAGCATTTCGCCGCCGTGGTCAGCGATTTCTTTGACCAGCTTTTTTTCATCGCCTTCAAGTGCTGTTAAAACTGCATCGATTAATTGCGTACCTTCTTTGACATGCTCTGCAATAGCAGCTATATCAGTATGAGGAACTGGGATTTCTGCTGGTTTTTCTTCCATTATCATGCTTTTAACCTCGCTTTTTCCTGCTGCAAGCAGCGTTGTGAGAATATACGAGAGCATCATGCCGCCAATTGTAGACCCAATGACCAGAACGTATGCATCGTTCTTGGTATAGGTATAGGGAAGTTCAAGGATTTTGAAAGACCCATCGCTTATCTGGATAATCGATGGCTTGGTAGCAAGCAGCATGCTTGTGACGATAACGCCTGCTACCATCAGCACAGCGCCTGCCAGTACCATTGTTCCAGTTTTCCTTGAAATCATCGAAATCCTCGGCTTGAAGCCAGACTACTACATGATTGCTCTACTGTTTAAGTTTTCTTCTCCTCGTATTCCAGCGCATCCAGCAATTACAATCCCCTTCTGCGCCGCACGGTATTTTTTTAGCTTGCCGTCTTTCAAGCACGCCACCATACCTGCGTAAAGCAGGATATCAAGATGGTATAATACAGCCCCTCTGCCGATATTAGTTTCACGTGCTATTTTTTGAGGATAGGTTTCTGGATTTTCTTTTATGTATCTGTAGATAGTTGCACGTGACTCGTTTTCAAAGATATTCCCATCGAAAAGCCATCTCATATCTGCCTCAAAAATAATAGCAAGTTCATTTGACAGACCTTGCCATCTTTATCATCTCTTCCATGCTGAGCGATGTGCCTGTGAAACCGCTCTCGTTGTAGGCGTGACTGCCTATGGTTAAGCTGAGATTGCCTATTTTCCAGTTCAGCGACTTTACGCCGCTTTGTTCCTCAAGGAAGCGTCCCTGAACCCCATTTATGTCTACGAATTTCCACGGGATGTTGGATGTGCTTTCAGAGACATCTGTATCGTCCTTTATTGTCAGTAATTCTTTTAAGTTCAGGTATTCATTTTTGGCGAAAAACTCATCTCCTCTTATATAGAAAATGCTTGCCTGTTCAGCTTTCAGGGAAAATCCTCTGAACTTGGTTCCTGAGGTCTGTGCAGTATTCATCCTGTATCCTTCTGGAATATAAGATGGCTGGAGAATCTTAAAGGAGACTTTTGTCTGCGCTTCTGCGATAGCCTCTTCAGGAGTCTTTTCCCTGGCAGACTCTGCAATCCTTATCATCTCTTCCTTGCTGAGAGAACTGATGGTCTGGTTCTGACCTTCGTTCTTCCAGATGGAGATGCTCAAACTCAGGTTTCCGATCTTCCAGCCCAGGAACTTTATGCCGTTTTCCTCGGAGTAGCGCCCTTCAATTCCATTTATGCTTACGATTTCTCTCGTATCTTTGGGTAAACTGGATGGTTGTGTTCTGTTGTCCTTAGTTTTTACCACTATTATCTCTTTAAGGGTTAACTGCTCATCTCCATTCTTGTAGGAGAGCGATGCCGTGTCGATGTCATTCATAACCCCTACGAACTTTATTCCTCTTACGCTCTTGAACATATAGCCAGAAGGAATATACATGGGTTCAATAATCCTGAATGAGACATTAGACTGAGCTTGCTGGATTGCTCCCTTAATAGCAATTTCAGAAATCTCTGTATTTGTCTGCGCCTCAAGAGCCGCCTTATCCTCAGGCGGCGCACTGGCACTGGTATTATCAGCTTCAGCAGCCTTGAATGCATTGAACTTTGTACTTGTATCGCCAAAGCCCAATGCAGCTGCTGCAAGGAGTATCGCAACTACCGTTGCTATGGATACTCCGATTAGTATTGATTTCCTCATTTTATCACCTCTATATTTACAGCGCACATTTTTGCGCCTAAGTTTTCTTACGGGTGAAACGATAGATACATTTTATGTGATACGAGAGGTGAAACGGTTCCAAGAAAGTGAAACCAATGGCACTGCATATCGAATATTTGAAGGCGAGTAATTTGTAGTAATCTATAAATAGTCAATATACATATGTTGACATATGTTCCTGCCTTTAAATGACAAGCAGTTTGAGTTCTGGAGGCTGCGGCGCAACGGTCTTCCCAATATGAATATAGCGCGCTTATTCGATATATCCAAGCAGGCAGTATCAAGAGCGCTCATCACCATGGATGAACGGATAGAAAAGACGCTTCTTGAGATGGCAGGGGCAAATCAGATAGAGGTAGAGAAAGTGAATGCAGAGCGCGGTATCCTGTTCGGTCACTCAACTCCGTTTAATGCCAGCGCCATTATTTTCGTATCTGCAAAGCATGGGATGCAGGTCTGGTATGAGCATGAAGGAGACTGCGGCACATGTGCAAGATACACGCAGTGCATTGAATTGCTGTGGGATTTCGCAGATGAGATGCAGATCAAGCTTGAGAAAACCGATGACCCCACGAAGCTGGCGGATGAGCTGTTCGGGAAGTTGAGGAGTTTGGCATGACAGTAAATGTAACAGAAATAATACGAAAAACGATGGGCTGGTGCCCGAATGCAGGAATAACAGAACTAAAAACTAAGCATGTCGAATATGAAATGGCATCAATGGATGTTGGAATACCTGTTAGGAAATGGAAATTCGATTTGTTAATTTTTGGACATATCACTGCTCTTCTGTTTGCGTCTTTGTTTATTTTACCGATGAGCGTGTATCAGGCAATCGACCTTTATGGGAGTTCATATCTTGCGCTGAACTCCGGTCAGTTTTCAGCAGATATTACATCATCGATTGCAAGCGCGCTGTTTTCGATTGCTACTGTAATACTGGTCTATAACATTACCGTCTATAAAAAATTATACTCTAAACTCTGCTATTTTAACGTAATTCTGCTTTCAGGGTTATTTGCAGCGATAATTCTTCAACTTTCTTTCTATGGAGATTACAGGCTTGAATGGAGCATCTACTGGGCGTTTGTTCTTGCATTGCTCCCATCGATTCCAAGCTTTATGAGCATAAGTTTGGACAAAAGGTATGGGAATCAGAAGGTAGTTACAGAAGGTGTTGGTTTAGCTGAAATTATTAAGCGTGCATTGGGCTGGTGCCCGAATGCTGCATTTGTAAACAAAAAGGAGGAAATATATATGGTATCGTATGAAGGAAAATATATAGAGAAAATAAAAGGTATCGGTTTCAAAGGAGTTCTTGGCTCCCTGCATCTGGTG
>JBAQYK010000213.1:0-1609 GCA_049299995.1 Candidatus Methanoperedens sp. | reverse complement strand
GATGTGAACCGCGAAGAAACAGCCAAACTGCTTCAAAATCTGGAAGAATCAAGGGAAAACATAAATAATCATCTGAACACAGTATTATCGAAAGCAAAGACAATATCCGGCTATAAAGCCCCATCTGGTAAAGTAAACGAACCGTTTATTAATGGCCGGTACCAACGCGATGGATATGTAATCGAAAAATATGCGATTCGGGGAGAAGGGTATTATGCTATTCCCATGCTTCTGTTTGTCCCTGACAATTGTACCGAAAAACGTCCTGCCATTGTGTATCTTCATACAAAAGGCAAAGCAGTTGATGCACAAGCAGGAGGAGAGATTGAAAAATTGGTAAAAAAGGGCTATGTAGTGGCGGCAGCCGATGTGTTAGGCGTGGGCGAAACAAGAGATAACTCGGGCCGGGGTATTGCCACCGGATATACCGGAGTGTTGCTCGGGAGAAGCATTCCCGGCATTCAGGCGGGCGATATCGTGAACGTGGTAAACTATCTGAAATCGAGACCGGAAGTCAACAGCGAAAAAATCGGAGCAGTCGGGATTGGTCATGTTTGCATTTCCCTTCTTCATGCTGCAGCTTTTGATACCACAATAAAAAGTGTAACACTCATAGACATGCCCGTTTCGTATCGCTCGATGGTTATGAACAGGTATTACAAGATGGGCCTATCGGAACATGGCGGAGGGGCCGGACATCCCCACGAAGTGGATTTCACCTGGGGAATAGCCGGGGTGCTGACGGGTTATGATTTACCAGACCTTGTTGCCTGTATTGCCCCGAGAAAAGTCGCACTGGCTGGATTGAAAGACCAGATGCTTGAACCGGCAAATGATCAATTAGTACAGGAAGAAACAGCATTCCCCGCAAAGGTATATGCCACTAAAAATGTTCCTGAAAACCTGAGATTTCCAAATTCGCATGAATCGTTGGAAACGATTACAGATTGGGCTTTTGAATAATACCAGTCCGTAATGAGGACAGATAGAAATCAAAAAACTGAAACGTTGAATCTTTGAAAAAAATAGAAAAGATGATAGAACAAGAAAAATATTCTTCCGGTTACGAATCAACAGGTCCTGGTTTGAAAACCATCCAAATTGCCAAAGTAAATTCAAATTTTGAACGGGAGCCTCTCATCCGTCCATTCGGTTTTAAGGGTGGTTATGTAACTGAAATATGGCAAACCGTTACCAGCATAACAAGTTCATCGGGAATTGCTAAAATCGGTTTAGGCACCCAAAGTGTCCTTTGGTCCGATGCAAAGGTTTTTTCCAGTCACTCCCAAAGCGGAGGCGACACATTAATGTATGCCATGACCGAATGGGCGCTGCAAGCAATCAAAGGACAAAGTTTTACTTCGCCTGTTCAATTGCTCGAAGATGTGCTTCCTGAAGTTTATGTTTACGGGAAGAAGGTCACCTCAAACCAACAACTCCGCATGACATTTGCATTAAATGCTCTTGTTGGGGTGGATAATGCCATATGGTTGCTGTATGCCGTAGAAAATGGGTTTAGAACCTTTGACGAGATGCTCCCGAAAGCATATCGCCTGGCGCTTTCCCATCACCACAAAAAAGCTGCAGCAATTCCTTTAATGTCTTACAG
>JBAQYK010000212.1:0-1667 GCA_049299995.1 Candidatus Methanoperedens sp. | reverse complement strand
GCCCATAGGCATTGCAATAGAGTGGGCAAATACGGAGAGTCTCATCAGCTACGTCAGCAATCCCGAGTCCGCGAATGCGTGCTCCAACAGTTTCCCTGGTAGGGGTAATCGCGTAGGGGTTAGAATGCAACATCAAAGCTTTTATATTGGCAAGTCCTGGGCGTGTTCTTAAGCCTGCTAGGACGTTGTGGATATCCACTCCAATAGATGATAGGGTGTCATCCAGCCTCTTCTCACATACAAATTGGATTGAACATTGTACAGAACTCCTTTTGGCTGATATAATAACTGTGGTGTTCTGAAAGCGGATTCTTGTTTCAGGATGCTGTATCAAATGACGAGCAGCTTCAATCGCGTCCCTTGGTGTGGTTCTTCGGTCAGCTAGTGCCAATTCACTTATGAATGATTCAGTTTCATTGTTACCTTCCACATCAAGAACAAGGTCTTGGTATGCAGGAAAGTAGTTCAGATGCCTGAGAATAATCTCTCTCAATTCTGAGCGATTCCATGATATCTCTATAGGGTTAAGCCGTCCCAAAACATGTGTCTTCTCTGGAACCTTAGACACCGCAAGATGAAACAAATCTGCGCGGAGAAAAGAAAAAATGTTTAAGAGAAATGAACCTTGTGGCTGCAATTGCCTGAAGGATAGGTGGATTTCATATAGCGCCTGGATTAGTCCCAGGATAATTGAAACTCCGATAGGACTTGGTTCAGCCGTAGTATCGTTATCAATGGAAGAGGCTTTGTCCATTCCATCAATTCCAAAAGTTATCCTGATGTTCAATGCTCTAAGATGGTTATAAGCAAATACTAAAGCAGCATCGATATCAACCCCGAAAACCCTCGATGTATGAAGTAATTCATTAAAATCTATCTGAATCGGTCCAACGCTCTTGACGGATTTTAGTATCCTGAGAAAGGTTCTTTTTGCTTTTGATATGCCGGTCGATGGTAGAAATCCATGAGAAGTAAGTATCCGTGTGATGGGTCGCAATTCTTCGGGAATGTGTGAAATATTTGTGATGGTCTGTAAATAAGAGCAAAGAATGGTAAACTTCCAAAAGATGGGCCACACATGCCTGCCGGATTTCGCATCATCAGAAATACACGACTTAAATGCAGAAAATGTAGGATTTACAGAAATATTGCCGATAGGCACGAAGTGCTCTGAATTCACAGCAAGGTAATGCATTAACTTCGTTTTTCCTACACCCTTGAAGCCCCAGAATATCCAGCTTGATGAAGGATCTGTAATGTCAACGCCTTTGGGAACAGCAAAACAGTTGGGATCGAAAAACTCTGTTTCAGCTATCGGAGTTTGTGTATGTATGGGCATGCGGTCTCCGTTATGCAAATGCAAGCGGTGTCCTTACGACGATTGCTGAACACTTTTCAAGATGAAACTAAAGTTCACTGCTATTCCATCGAATTGCTGCTTGAGCAGCAGCAAGGCGTGCGATAGGTAGCCGGTGCGGCGAACAGGATATGTAATTGACTCCAATCCTGTGACAGTATTCAATTGAAGCCGGATCTCCGCCGTGCTCACCGCAAATCCCTATCTTCAAATCCTTTCGTATTTGCCGTCCCATTTCAATTGCTCTTTCCATAAGAAATCCAACGCCACCAAGATCAAGTGTCGTAAAAGGATCACTGCTGAATATTCC
>JBAQYK010000211.1:0-1869 GCA_049299995.1 Candidatus Methanoperedens sp. | reverse complement strand
GCTATGGATTGTTTAAACGGTGCATACGACCAGAATCTCGATGAGGGTAATTTTGCTAGCAATAAATGTACAATTTCTGCTGGAGATTATTACATTACAAGAGTAGAATTAGATGACAATGTAGATTTAATATTTGATACAACATCAGGTCCGGTAAATATGGCGGTAGAATCTGATGATATTACCATAAGTAATAATGCTAATATCACCGTTATTGGTAACAATCCCGTGAAATTATATCTAAGTTTAAGCCCAAGTAAGGAACTTGAAATTAAAGATGTTGAAATAAATCGCAACACCAATGATAATTCCACTCTTTTTCAAGTTACAGTTTCAGGTGGTAAAAAAATTAGCTTCAAAAATGCAAAATTTTGCGGCTATGTGTATGCTCCGGATGCAACAGTAGAGGTTGATACCTACACTGAAATCTATGGTGCTCTGGTTGGCAAGCTATTCAAGATTAAGAACGCGCAAAACATCCACTTCGATGAAGCCCTGAAGAACATCGACATCGGCGTTGGCGAAGCCACCACCATCATGTACCTCTACATCACGCGCAACGACCTCGGCGTGAGCATAAGTTAAGAGCGGCTGCCGCCAGCCATCTGTGCCAGGGGTAATATTCCTGAATAGCGCTGTGCCTGAGGCGGGCTGGCATACAAGTGCGTCATGGACAATAAGGCGGATGCGGGGATAAGCTGAAAGCTAATGAATATCCGGAATTGGATTTTTCGAAAAAAAAATTACATCGGCTCGGACAGGTCCGAGTCGAATTTTCCGCTATTTATAGCAGCTATGGCTTCCTTGGGCTTTAAGCCCTCAAAAGTCACACCCAGCGGAACGCATGAACCCACGATCTCCTTCACTGCATTTTTCAATGACTTTGCAAGAGTATCGCTCCTCTTCATGCGCGCAATCTTTACCGCCTGTTTTACGGTAATATTGCCCACCGTATTCGTATTTGGGGTTCCAGAGCCAGTCTCGATACCCACTTCTTTCTTTATCAGGGCTGAAGTCGGCGGGGTTCCAACCTGAATCGTGAACTGTTTCTTATCATCCACTATTACTTTGATAGGAACCTGCATCCCACTGAATGCCTTTGTCTGCTCGTTAATTTTATCTATGATTGCCTTTACATTCACGCCCAGCGGGCCAAGTGATGGACCCAATGGCGGACCCGGGGTGGCTGAACCGCCGGAAACTAATGCCTCTACAACGCTAACCATTTTTGATATCTCCTGTAATTATTTCTCTTGTTCTTCACGTTTTAATATTCTTACATTATCGCCGCGAACTGTAACAGGGATGGGTACCATCGCCTCAAACAGTTCAACTGTAATTTCTTCATGAGTTGAATCAACCCTTTTAACTCTCGCTTTCTCTCCTTTAAAAGGGCCAGAGATAAGTTCTACGATGCTTCCTTCGGTAATACCTGTTACTGTGAGTTTGGGTATCAGGAAATGCGCAATCTCAGAAAAACTGGACTGACCCTTAATCATCGCACGCGCATGCGGCACGTTCCCAACAACTTGGTCCACGACCTCAGGGCATTCCGCCTCGACCAGAACATACCCCTTTAACTCATCCGGCGCGAGAACCGCACTGATAGCCAGGTTTTCCTTTTTTGCCACTTTCTCAATCAGGTTCGCCACCGTTCTTTCCTGGTTTGCTGTTGTCTTGACAACATAGATGGCTACTTCCGTATTCACTTCATTATTCATTTGAACCATCCCGGCATTACGGTTATTATTAAATATATGATAAACCCGATAAACCCGACTAAAAGTATGCCGGCTCCGGCTACTTTTGCTATTATGGTAAATTCATCCCTTGTAGGTTTCCTTGTAAGCTTCAGAACACGCATGTATT
>JBAQYK010000210.1:0-3463 GCA_049299995.1 Candidatus Methanoperedens sp. | reverse complement strand
TTACAAAGGTGTCTTCGCTTCTGGACAACAAACAGGTAAGGCGCACATGGGAGAAAAAAGAGCCAGAGGCTGCGGCACAGGAAATAAAGAAACGGATGAAAAAGTTAACGTCCTAATTGCAGTTCGCGCCTTTTTTTCCTATCTTCCAGCGTTTTCTTTATCAAATCATCGATATCGCTATACTGCTTCCGCTCGCCGTGAAAATACTTATCCAGAGGCATCTATTCCAGCCTTTCCAAAAATCAACAAATAATTATAGGGTCCTGCATCAGATTGCTCTCGAATTTCATAGCCATTATTCTTGCAGATAGAAATCACTTCTTCTGCAGTCAGCCGCTCATCAACAGGTGGTCCGAAATCCATTTCTATCTTCTTCCAGTCCACTATAACCAGTATCCCCTTCCCGGAAAGAATACGTTTTCCTTCATTTAATAACGAGCCTCTCTCCTCAAGTTCATGAAATACATTAGCCGTAAGCAATACGTCAACAGAATTGTCAGGCAGCGGAATTGTTGCTTCTTCTGATAAAATTGCCTCGATGTTTGTTAACTTTTGCTTTTTTATTTTCTCACCGAGAATATCAAGCATTCCTTTCTGCACATCAATGGCAAACACCTTTTTGACCCGCCGTGAGGCAGGTATTGTGAAATAACCTGTTCCGCATCCCAGGTCGGCAAGCACCGTTTCCCTGCTAAGTCCAAGCTTATCCAGAATACTGTCCGGATTTAAGAATTGAAATCTCTCCGGGCTGTCGAGTATTCCCGCATTCTGTGCGTCAAATTTATGAGGCATGTTATAGTTCCACATGAGTCCACATTGTAATAATTCCTTTCATATCACTGAAACTAACACCATTAAAGCTTTAATCACATACGCTAATTTATTCAATGGTGATTTTATTAAACCCATACTTCAGGTCGCTCTTGATATCCTGGAAATTGACCGTGCCATCCAGATTGCAAAAGAGGCGGTAGAAGGCGGAGCAGACTGGATAGAGGCAGGCACGCCGTTAATCAAGAGCGAGGGTATGGATGCTGTAAGAATGCTGAAAGCTGCATTCCCTGGCAACGTTATCCTGGCGGATATGAAGACTGTGGATACTGGCGCCCTGGAAGTCGAGATGGCAGCCAAAGCAGGCGCGGATATAGTTATTATTCTCGGGAACGCGGACAATTCTACAATCCTTGACGCAATCAGGGCTGCGCGAAAATACGGGGTAAAAGTTATGGCGGACCTTATCTCAGCAGGAGACCCGGTCCGGAGAGCGAAAGAATTGGCTGAGATTGGAATTGATTACATCAATGTACATGTTGGTATAGACCAGCAGATGACAGGCGAGAACCCGGTCACGATACTTAAAAATCTTAAGCTCAACGTGCCTGTTGCAGTTGCAGGTGGCATTGATGCGCAAAGCGCCGCAGCAGCGGTCTTGTCAGGCGCAAGTATAGTTATCGTTGGCGGTAATATTGCCAGGTCATCCAATGTTACAGCTTCGGCAAGAGCTATCCGTGAAAGTATCGATAGCCCCGAGCTCACAGAAGAACCGGAATTATCAATCGACGAGAAAACCATTGAATTACTGAAACGGGTATCCACACCCAACATCTCTGATGCGATGCACAGGAAAGGCGCAATGAAAAACATACGCGCAATCTGCCCTGGAACAAAAACAGTTGGCAGGGCGGTCACTGTCCAGACATTTCCCGGCGACTGGGCAAAGACTGTGGAAGCAATAGACACGGCAAGGGCGGGTGACGTTATTGTAATCTACAACGGCAGCCCTCACATCGCCCCGTGGGGAGAACTTGCGACATTGAGCTGTATCAATAAAGGGGTTGCAGGCGTGGTAATTGACGGCGCTGTGAGGGATGTTGATGATATTAGGAGCCTTAACTTTCCTGTTTTTGCAACCTCGATAGTGCCAAATGCAGGCGAGCCAAAAGGATTCGGGGAAATCAATGCGGAAATACAGTGCGGAGGGCAGGTTGTTAAACCGGGCGACTTTATAGTCGGGGACGACAACGGTGTTGTAGTTATTCCAAGGGAGCGGGGATACGAGATTGCAAGGCGGGCGATTGAGGTTGAAAAAAATGAGCGCCGGATACGTGATGAAATAAAAAGGGGGAAAACTCTCTCAGAAGTGCTGTATCTTGAGAGATGGGAGAAGAAATAAGGGTAGTAACATTCATTATTAATGAATACCATCTGACATTCTAATAGGAAGGAAGTTAAACTAAGAAATATAGATTTGTCATCATCAATAGATATATATATACCACTTCTATATACTAGTAACGGGAGAGTTTGAATCTATGGAACTTACACCAATCCAGAAAGAAATCTTAACTGCTTTAATAAACCTTTACAGGTTAAAAAAACAAGCTGTCAAAGGAGAAGATATTGCAGAAATTATAAAGAGAAATCCGGGAACAGTCAGAAACCAAATGCAATCACTCAAAGCATTAGGATTGGTTGAAGGAGTGCCGGGACCCAAAGGCGGGTATAAAGCAACCGGGTCTACCTATCGCGCGCTGAGTTTGTCTGAAATGGAAAAAGAAACTCCAGTACCGCTAAGACGAAACGATGAAGTGATTGAGAATGCGACTGCCGCCGAAATCAGTTTTACAACGGTCAGGCATCCAGACCTGTGCAACGCTACAGTGCATGTTATAGGGGATATACGAAAATTTGAGGTGGGCGACTCAATAACAATAGGACCTACGCCTGTAAACAAGTTGGTGATGCGTGGATCCGTGATTGGCAGGGATGATACTCATAATTCGGTATTGTTCGTTATACAGGAAATGGTTTCCCTTCCCAAAAAACCCGTTAAAAATTTTATTAATGAACACCCGATAACAATTCCTGCGATTGCAACGATACAGGAAGCTTCAAGGATTCTTGTTAAGAATAATATTCACGGGGCTCCCGTAAAGGATAAGGACAGGATTGCAGGAATCGTTACACTTACCGATATCGGAAAAACACTTGCGGACGGCAAGACCAGCCTGAAGATAAAAGATATAATGACAAAGGAAATCATCTCGGTTGACGGAGAAATGCCGCTTTACGAAGTAATAAAGGTCTTTAATAAAGAAAAAGTGGGAAGGCTCATGGTACAGGTCAATGGAGAAATTGTGGGTCTAATCTCAAAAACAGATATCTTAAGCAAACTTGCTGTCTATTAAAATAGTGCAATCGAAGATTAATGCTAATAATCCCCGTACTTGAAGGATACAGGGATTGTTAGTGTTTTATAAGTTCGTTTTGGGTTAGTTGTTCATTTTTAAACAGCGACAGTTAGAAGCCGGTACGATGCCCGAACCGGCGCCGTCCTTTAATCCGTAACTCTCCCTTTTTTACGTAATACTCAAATCAATTCCCAATTTTTCAATAAGTAAACGAGTCTTTTTAGGAATCTCAGAGATCACCCAATCATCCCCTATCTTAACATTGAACACTC
>JBAQYK010000209.1:0-4177 GCA_049299995.1 Candidatus Methanoperedens sp. | reverse complement strand
CATCTGGTTTGCGCTCATGACCTTTATCGCATCGGCAGGCGGGAGAATCGGGGGGCTGGGCACCAAGCTGATACGGGAAATAAAAGTCGAAGTGAAGGGAGAAGATTAAGGCGGCAGGAGCCCCAATAAACCCAAATAAGGTATATTAAAATGAGCAATAAAAGAATATATATCCTGGCGATTCTGGGTGCAGTATTTTTCTTTTTGGGATTATACTATCGTGTTTATGACCCTGCCAAAAGCATCTCATATGAGTATCTCGGTATCGGGACATGGCTTTCAGGTTTGATATTCTATCTACTTATTCCAAAATATAAAGAAGTAACATCATTGGTTCTGGGTCTTTTGATACTGCACGCAGGAGTGATACTTCTTCTTATCGAAAAGCTCTCAAATCCAAAACTTTTGGGTTTTTTGGTCTTCACTGCAGGGATTGTTGTTGTTTTGAATTCAGGATTTTCGGATTATATGAAAAGAAGAAAGGAAACGTAATCAAAGTTTTTTATCCTCTTTCATTGCCTTTAAAAGCCCAAGCACCGAATACCCCGCCCTTGTAACCCCCATACTCCGGTTATCGGTATCGGTTCCTGCAAGATACAGGTTTTGAAGCGGTGAACGCGGTCCTGTAAAAAAGCCGTTAATAGTAACAGCAGCTTTCTCCGGGATTGTCACCTGGTAATGTGTCATTTCAATTCTCTTCTCGATTCCGGGCACGGCGCGCAGGATTAGCTCAAGCGCCCGTTTCTTTTCGCCTTCTATGTTCTTTTTGTTTTCAATAACGAACGTGAACCCGACCAATTGTTTGTCTTTCGGCGCAATGCACGAATCGTAATTGCTAATCGGCATCGCCCAGTATGCTCCGCCCTTGAACCAAACCTCAGAGCCTGTATAATCGAATTCCTTCATTTTTTCGCTCAATCCAAGCCATATAGTGAGGCTGAGTGTCTGTTCTATGCGGGAAAGTTTTTCAGTATAATCATGCGGCAAAGCAACAAGCGATGGCAGGCTTTTTACAAAACCTGTGTAAACAACGATGTCAGAGGTGAAAGATTCAGTTTCGGTAGCAACTCCAATCACTTTTTCATCCTTTCTCAGTATCTCTTTTACATTCGAACCTGTTTTGACAGTTACATTTTTTGGCAGTGAATATAAAACTGCATTTAAAAATGATTTAAGACCGCCGCGCGGATATGCCTGGGCATATGCTACTTTATTGGTAGCGAGCCTGCCCAGCGATGAAAGATGGCTCGTCAGTTGATATTTTGAAAGCTTATCTGTTATTAAGGATGCATATGAGGGATTCTCTTCTGCGGCATCTTCAAAAATTTCCTCTGAAACGCTATCCCTGACAAAACTGCTCCCGTATAAAACACGGTTGACGGGCGTTTCTTTCATGGATTTACCGGAGAGGAAGTACGCTATTGCATTTACAAAGTCATAGGAGTCCTTTGACAATCCTTTTGGCAGGTAATCATAAACCGGCTGTTCCCCATCAAGCATCCCGAATGTCAACTGGGTCAGGGCTTTTGTCAATGACTGTGAAAGCAGGAACCGGTCTTTGCGAGGCAGGACGTCAAAGCTAACAAACTCTCTAATATTTGAGGGAATTTTCGTGAGACCTTTCTCTGTCCGCACGTAATAATGCCCGTAATCCACGAATACCGGAACATAAGTGAAATATTCATCCATCAATCGCCGGAGAGGTCCTTCCAGCAGGTGGGTTATTGCATGCGGACCTGTATCCACCTGGAAACCATCGACCATGTAACTGTTGCAATTGCCGCCGACGATGCCGTCTTTTTCAAGAACAAGAACGCTCTTCCCCTGTTTTGAAAGAGCCAGGGCTGACATTAAGCCGCTGATGCCTCCGCCTACTACGATTACATCATATTCTGCCATATTACCTTGCGATGCTACATTGGTTCATTCTTATAAAAAATCTTGCTGTGGATTTCCTTTCCGAGTTTGATGAACCCGTCTAAAATTTTTGAATATCTTTGGGTTCATAAAAGCCTGTTAAGCCTCCGGAAGAATCCGCGAACGACCTGGATAAAGACAACATACAGGGGAGCGACCTGTCCGCCGGGGTGGGTTCTGCCTTCCCGGATTGAAGTTAACACAGAGCGCACGTTTTGCCCGGCGTCTATTTCCGTATAGCCAAGACCGATTGTTGCAAGCATATGGGAGTCGCTTCCTCCGACTTGCGGTTTTACAAGAGACTGCGCCATCTTTTTTGCTCTTTTGTTTTCCCCGAATATGCATCTGGAATTGAAAGTCTCGATTGCGTCCACATCCAGATTTTCCACATTGCCGATGCTTCCTATCTTAAAAGGATGCGCCGCTATGACAATGCCGCCTTTTTTGTGAGCAATCCTGATTGTCTCCTCCGGCGTGAGGTTTGGCTGGATATTATCCCTTATCCCGAGTACGATAAGATGCCCGCCTGAAGTTGAGACTTCAAGACCCGGGAGAACAAGTAAAGGCAGGTTCAAGTCCTTTGCGCGTTTCATGCCGAGAAGGCTTCCAACTACTGTGTTGTGGTCGCATATGGCAATCCCGTCAAGCCCTTTCTTTACCGCCTGATTCAGGATTTCATCGACTGAAAGGCTGCTGTCTGGTGATTGGTTTGAATGGATGTGCAAGTCAAAACGCATATGTTTATATTTACCAAGATATTAAAAAAGTTAACTCATGAGACGACACCAACTACACAATAGGTAATTTATTTAAAGACCCTGTATCAACATCAAAAGGCAGATGACTTGTATATGAGCCCAATAACCCGGACTGCCCCCAGATATGAAATGCTTTTCAGCGACGGCGACTTCAACGGAACCCTCCTTATCGGACCTGACCCGCTCGGGGCAGATTTTGACTACAGGGTATTCCTGGAGGCGAGGCGAATACTGAGAATGATAGGCTTTCGTATGATTGACGGCAAACGCGGGTTTGAGGAATACCAGAAAAATTTCACTTATGATAACACTAATATCAAAGCGCGCATACGTCTTGTCCTTGGTCGCAATTATGCCGGGAATTTGCAGGCTTTCTGGCGGGAATCACTGGCGCATGAAGATTTCATTTATCTAAAAACCCATGCAGGATACGGCAGGCATCTAAGCCTGAGCGACGATGTGCGTTACTTCACGGATGCCATGAAGGAAGGGTTTGTTCTTCCTGGCAGAAAACCGTACCAGTTGTACTATCTTGATTGCTGCAAGAGTGAGATGTATTATAAGGATGTGTTCCGAAGCTTCATAGGGAGTGATGGAGTAGACCTTATTCTGAATAAATGGTTCTGTGATTACAAGATAATAGGGCCAGTGATGGTGCTTATCCGGGAGCTGATGGAAGGCTCGGACTTTGAGACCATAGTTTTGAAAATGAACGATGAATACGGAATCCCGCATTTTGATGTGGAAGATGACCCGGCAGATATGAGACTGGATAGGAAGATGGTGACTTATTCAATAGGTGAGAGCTAAAAATGGAACATTTATCAACACGGGAAACATTGATAACCTATAAGTGAGATTTTGAAAAAAGGATACTATGGATATAAGATATTATAATAAACCTGAAATGACTAACCCTAAAATGCTGGTCGGTCTTCCCGGGATGGGAATGGTTGCAAGGACTACTGTTAATTATTTTATAGAAATCTTAAAACCGGAATTGTTTGCGGATATTCCAGTGCCGTATCTTTCGCCGTCAATCGCCTTTTTTGAGAAGGGGCTGGTAGTGCCTGTGGACAGGGATAAAAGCCCATTCAAGTTCTACTATTCACAGGAAAAAAATCTCATACTGTTCTCGGGCGATATGCAAATCGGCTATATCGCAAAGGATAATGAACTCACTGAAAAAATAATCGAAGTTGCTAAGCTCTTCGGGGTTGATGCTGTTTATACGGTAATAGCAACGCATGTAAAACAATATGTTGAGGAGCCGCAGGTATTCGGGGTCGCAACCTCGCCTGAACTTCTGGATTTTTTAAAAAGCAAAGGCGTGGAGATAGCGGATGGCAGCCTGCAAATAAGCGGGGTTAACGGGCTTGTAATCGAATATGCAAAGCGCAATGGGATTAACGGGATATCTTTACTCAGCGAGACGGTTTTTCCCGAGGCGCTGGATATAAAAGCATGTCATGCAGGGATAAAGAAGGTTTCCGAGCTTCTTG
>JBAQYK010000208.1:0-7690 GCA_049299995.1 Candidatus Methanoperedens sp. | reverse complement strand
CATCAATTACTACCTTTGCTCAAGGTGAAATGGTAAAGCGATTCATGGAAGGCGTAGATCCATCTTATATGGAAAATGAAGAAAATTATTTATACAATATATTTAATATATATGAAGATGTAATTATTGAAAACTTAATAAAATATGATACAGTAGAAAAGAAGAAACTTAAGAAAAAGTTACAAGAAATAAGCAAGGAAATTCTCAAAGAGCATCGAGACCAATTGAAAAAATTCACAAAAGAAGAATTTGTTGAACCTATTACAAGTGTAGTTTCAATGCTACCGAAAGATGAGCTTGCAATAATGGCAGAAACACTTGTAAACCTAACCCTTTTCAAACGAAAAGTTACAATGAGAGAATCTGAAACTGTAGGAGGACCAATCGATGTTGCTGTAATTTCAAAAGGCGATGGTTTTATCTGGATTAAAAGAAAACATTATTTTAAACCAGAGCTAAACCCTAATTTTTTTACCAACTATTATAAGGAGGAAACTGAAGATGAAAAAACATGATGAGAAAAAAAAAATTCGCTCGATGGAAGATTTCGAAAAAACTTATTTTCCAAAGTCTTTCGAGAAACAAATATCTGATGAATCAGAAAACTCTCATGACTTAGGAATTGGTTGGGCAAAAGAATATTTAGACAAAATCAAAGACCAATTAAAAGAACCATAATACTGAATCTCCCTCATTATATTCTCGCGGTGCATCCACACCTAAATCACACTTTTTATCTTAGCGTTGCCCACGATTTTCACGGGCTTGAACAGGACTAAACTTTACATTCTTGCGCCTGGTATGAAAAACTTTTCATCGCCATCTATGAGCCACAGTCCACGGCTGACTCTGCGGTAAGCTCCAGAAAAGCATCTTCGCCCATGTTGAAGTCTGCCCCAAATGCGAGGACGAGCGGATAGACGAGAAGGGATACGAAGCCCTCTATGCTCTATTCACAAAAAAGACCTTCAAAATAGGAGGCAGCCTCGCAATAAGGATACCTAAGGAGATTGCAGACGTAATCGGCTTAAAAGAAGGCTCTGACGTAAAGCTGGCTGTCAGGGAAAAGAAAATCGTGATCGAACCTACCTGAGATGGAGTTAATCTCCTGAAAAGAGCCTCTTCCCCTTCGCGCAGCTCACCTTTGCGCTCTCTGCGCCTTTACTGTGAGCGCATCTCCAAAAGATTAAATAATTTCCCGCCCTCAATAAGCCATCATGCCCCAAACCATCTCAGAAAAAATCTTCTCAAAAGCCACTGGTAAAAAAGTAAATGCAGGCGACTTTGTCCTCGCAAACATTGACTGCGCCATGACGCACGACATCACAGGACCCCTTGCAGTCGAAGGGTTCAGGGAAATCGTAAAAGGCAAGAAAAAACAGAAAGTATGGAACCCGAGCAAGATAGTTATTCTTTTTGACCACCAGGTGCCAGCCGACTCGTTAAACGCAGCAGCAAACCATATCTTCCTACGCCAGTTCGCAAAAGAGCAGGGAATCCTGAATTATGATGTTTTTGAGGGCGTGTGCCACCAGGTGATGCCGGAAAAGGGGCACGTTAAACCCGGCGACCTCATCGTAGGCTCTGACTCGCACACATGCGCCTACGGCGCTCTCGGTGCTTTCTCAACAGGCATAGGCAGCACTGATATGGCTTTCGTTTTTGCTACTGGAAAGCTGTGGTTCCGGGTGCCTGAAACCATGAAGTTTGAAGTTGAAGGAAAGCTGCCAAGATGCGTTTATCCCAAGGATGTTATTCTCCACCTCATAGGTGATGTCGGAGTGGAAGGAGCAAGATACAGGACAGCGGAATTCTGCGGTTCAACTGTCCGAAATATGGATATCCCGGGAAGGATGAGCATGTGCAACATGGCAATCGAGATGGGCGGGAAAGCAGGTATCGTAGAGGCTGATAAGACAACCGAAAAATACCTGAAAGAAAGGATACCCGGTTTCAAACTTGAGCCGAAGTGGAAGAGCGATGAAGATGCAGCATTTGCTGAGATAAAACAATATGATGTAAGCGACCTTTCCCCGCAGGTAGCGTGCCCGCATAATGTGGACAATGTGAAATCCGTAGAAGAGGTTGAGGGGACAAAGATTGACCAGGTGTTTGTTGGCTCATGCACCAACGGCAGGTTTGAGGATATTGAAATCGTTGCCAGAATAATGAAAGGTGAAAAAGTGGCAAAAGGCGTTCGCTTGCTGATAATACCTGCCTCGCATACCGAATACATGAAGACCCTCCGCGCCGGATACGTCGAGCAGTTCATGGAAGCAGGCGCAATCGTGGAATCGCCATGCTGCGGACCGTGTATGGGCGGCTCCTTCGGGCTCCTCGGCAAAGGGGAAGTCGGTCTCTCAACATCGAACCGGAATTTCAAGGGGAGGCAGGGAAGCCCCGATGCTTTCGTGTACCTGTCATCTCCTGCTACCGCGGCTGCAAGCGCGCTGTACGGCGAGATAAAAGACCCGAGAAAAGTTTAAGATGATAGCAGAAGGCGCCCGCAAGGTAATGGAATGTTATGGAGTAAAAAGCGGGGAAAGTGTGCTCATTGTAGTGGATACCTCCACCCCTGTTTCTATCGGGAATAGCCTGTTCGAAGCTGCCCGCGCTCTGGGGTGCGATGTAATCCTGATGACCATGCTTCCGAGAAAGCGCCATGGCGAAGAAATACCCCTGCCAATAGCTGAAGCCATGAAGAACTCCGATGTGGTAATAGCCCCTACAACCTTTTCCCTCACTCACACGCAGGCAAGAATAAATGCCTGCAAAGCCGGCGTGAGAGTGGCTTCCATGCCTGGAATTACCGAGAAAATGATGGGCTCGGGAGGGATGACTGCCGATTATAACGAGGTCAATGAGCTCGCCATTCGATTGAATAAAAGGCTTGAGAATGTGAAAAATATCAGGGTTGTTACGGACGCGGGGACAGATATCACATTTGACCTTGAAGGATGCAAATGGCATATGGATACGGGGCTGTGCCATGAAAAAGGATGCAGCAGCAATCTTCCGGCAGGCGAACTGTACATTGCCCCACGTGATGCTAACGGCGTTTTCGTGGTGGATGGTTCCATGAGCGGGCTTGGGCTGCTGGATTCTACCCTTGAGTTTACTGTCAGGAACAGGTATGTGACAGATATTAAAGGCAAGCACGCAGAGAAGCTAAAAGCCATGCTTGACAAAGTGGGGGAAAAAGCGCGCAATATCGCTGAATTCGGTATCGGAATCAATCCCAAAGCGCAGCTTATCGGGAATGTTCTTGAGGATGAGAAAGTGGGAGGAACGGTGCATATCGCTCTTGGGGATAACAGCACTTTTGGGGGGGATGTGGTGGCAGGGATTCATCTTGATGGTATTATTACTGAACCTGAACTTTTTGTGGACGGCGAAAGATTTATATTAAGTTATGACAATTAATATATTATGGAAGAAGTAGACCAGTCTGCCGTATTTTTCAGATGCAGAGTTTGCAGCTTTGAATTCGAGGCAGACCCCAACTTTATCCCGATACCATGCCCCCAGTGCGGAAGCGAGGATACAGAGAGGATTTAGGCGTCTTTTACTGTAGCCTGAGAAACAGCGATTACTTCGTTTGTTGTGGTGTCGATTATAGTTACTGAAACTGTAGAGCCTGTTTTTAACCAATATTTCTGTTTACAGGTATTGCTATTGTCTTGTCCATCTCTTCCCCTTAACGTGGATGTTTCTCCGGCAGACCATGTATCGCCAATGACAATATCTTCCTGTGTACTCTGGTCACTGTCATCATAGTGTGTACCTTTTAAGTTGTGATACGTGACGGTGATTTCTTGCACTGGTGGATTATCTCCTCCGGTGTAACTCCCTGTATATGCGTATCCTCTTCCTTTAATAATGATTTTTGTGTTGTTTTCAGATAATTCATCTCCTCCTTTATGACGAAGGATAATTATATTATTGTTCAATGTCACAGGCTGCATCCCTCCTTTCGCCTCCACCACCACAATCTTAGCCTGCGGCGCGCTCTCAGGAAGTGCGAAGCCCATTACCGATATCGCCACTGCTGAAACCATAATCACAGTCATCCCAACCATCAGGATTACGCCAATAACCGACGAAACAGCCCAATCATTTTTCCAGAGTTTTTTCATTTTTTTGAAAAATATCATTCACCGTTCATATTCTTTTCGATTTTGTTTCATGTCCCGCAGCTATGTAAGCATGAAAATCAAATAAAAACGGCAGCAGTCATAAAAATCCCAGCCAATAGGGGTATCATCAGGTTATCGTCCACATGCCTGCCCATAATCCGTATGGGCACTGCATCCCCAAGCGTTGCCCCGATAGCGCCTGCGGCATATACTCCAAAATACAATTTCGTCATATCAGGCGCCAGCGGTAAACTTAGAAGAACCAGCCCGATAAGGACACATACAGAGAACATCACAGCCATTATCTGAATCGGTTTAACCCGATATTTTGCGCCGTTGCTGCGAATATTTCCGCCGCTTATCACCGCGCCAGAAAGCCCCGATGCAGTGTCTCCGAGCGCCAGCATCAATAAAGCAGCTATAGCGATTGTCTTATTAAATACCAGTATGCAAAAAAAGGCAGCCATATGGAAATATATATACGCTGCAACTTTTTTTTCTTCATGCGGACGCAGAAGCGTTTGAGGAATCCTTATTTTTCCACCGAGGCGCAGCCATTCGACCGGCAGAAGAATTACATTAACAAACAAAAGCAAAAGCAGGGCAGTTTCTTTGGTTACAAAATAATAACCTACAGGAATAAGAGAGCCTGTAATATGGAAAGCTTTTCTTCGAAGTTCACGAGACAAAAGTGACATGCGCTCTTACACTTTCTTTCCTGTGTCCTTGAAAGATTTGCCGCCATAAACCATGTCGTATATATTGCCTGCGATATCACTAATACCGGCGCGCACCTGTTTCATCGTATCCCTGTCCCTGATTGTAACCGTATTATCCTCCAGCGTCTGGTAATCCACGGTTATCGAATACGGCGTGCCGATTTCATCGTTCCGGCGGTATCTCCGTCCTATGGTTCCGGAGTCATCAAAAGCAACGAGAATCCCTTTATTGCGAAGCTTTTTAACAATCTCGTTTGCGGGTTTTATCAGTTCCTCGCGTGTGAGGAGAGGCAGCACCGCAGCCTGCACAGGCGCAACCTCTGGCGGCAGGCGCAAAACAATCCTCTTTTCTTCGCCGTCTTCCTCCCCTATTCCTTCTTCTTTTCCCGCCTCTTCTTCAAAATATGAATGTTCAAGAAGAGAATACATTATCCTGTCAATCCCGAATGAGGGTTCAATCACATGCGGTATGATATTTTCACCATGCACTTCCTCGGTTATGCTTTCAAATTTCACAGCATCCTTTTCGATTATAATATTCTCGCCATCGATTGTCAATTCAATAATATCGCCTGAAAGCTCTTCTGGTTTTAATGCCTTCAAGGCATTTGCGATTTTCCCTGCTTTTCCCTTGAACTTCGGGCCAAGAATCCCCATATCTGGTTTGACAACGAAACGCTCGATTTTTTTAGGAACATCGTAGGAAACATATACAGATAATTCCTTCTCGCTCTGCTTTGCATGGGCTTTCAGGTCATAATCAGTCCTGTCAGCGATGCCCACCACTTCCACCCATCCGAACCGCTCGCTCTGTATCTCGGCGTCCCAGCAATCGGCAGCGTAATGAGCCATTTCATCTTTCATGTGCTGCCTGAATCTCAATTTATCAGGCGACACTCCCACGCGTACAAGGAATTGGTAAGTCAGAGCCAGGCAATATACAAGGAATTCATGAGCTATTATGCCTTTTTTCACAGCTTCACCTAAGGTCATTTTATATGATTGACCGGCAGCCTGTCCTTCCTGTGAGTAAAGATTCAGGACAATATCAGAAACGTCCTTGAATCTGGGGTGCGTCTTGTCCCTCGGGTCAATGAATATTTCAGCCTCTGCCTGTGTGAACTCACGAAGTCGAATAACGCCCTGGCGCGGGGATATTTCATTGCGGTATGCCTTTCCTATCTGCGTAGCGCCAAAAGGGAGGTGGTCGCGGTAGAATTTGAGGAGGCGCGGGAAATCTACGAACATTCCCTGCGCGGTCTCGGGGCGAAGGTAGCCGGCGCGTTTCCCGCCCGGACCGATTGAGGTCTTGAACATGAGGTTGAACTCATAGACTTTGCCAAGCCCCCCGCCGCATTCAGGGCATTTGATGTTGTTTTTATTCAGGACTTCGGTAAGCTCATCAGCGCTCAGTGTATCAGGGTTGTCCATAATGTCCTTGACGAGATGGTCTGCCCTGAAGGCTTCGTTGCATTTCTGGCACTCGGTCAGGGGGTCTGAGAACCCGCCCACGTGCCCTGATGCGATAAAGACATCCTCGATACCGATAGTGGGCGATTCTATCTCGTAATACCCTTCATTTATCACGAATATGTCGCGCCAGATATTTTCAACGCGGCGCTTCAGCATGGCGCCGAGAGGTCCGTAATCGTAAAAGCCTGCTGTGCCGCCATATAATTCAAACGAGTTCCAGATAAATCCCCGGCGCTTTGCAAGTTCAAGCACCTGTTCGTATTTGTCAGCCATGTGTTATCTGCTGCTTAATACATGTTTTAGATTATTATACTTTCTCGGATTTGGTGATTTGAAGAAACCACAGAGTTCACTGAGGACACAGAGGAAAAATACAACTCTCTGTGCTCTCTGTGTCCTCCGTGGTTGATTATCCTTATTTTGGCTCATTTAATAAAGCTGATAGAATCCTGAGCTTGCGAAGGATGCGGGCTTGCCCCCACCTCTGGCGGCGCGCAAGGGTGTGGGGGCGCTCCCGTCTTGGATCATATAAAATAATTGACCGTCAGTGTTGGGAGATGTATTTTCTCAAAAAGCTAATAAAAGTATAATTAGAATTGATATAGAACCATATGCTATAAAGCAGAATTGATAAAATGCCGTTGGTAATCTCTCATGTAAAAAATATGCTATTAAAGCCAAGACACCTAAAATTGTACCAATGTTGAGATACCACTGAAACCATTCCGGTAATGTTTGGAATGATTCATAAAATATTTGCCAAAGAAACATTGAATTTAAAAAAATTCCAACTCTGCCTATGTGACCTTGACGGATTTCAGCTATTCCAGCGATAAGTAAAACAATAAGAGCAAGAGAAGAAATTAATTTTGGTAAGAAAATCAGACTTCCAATCATGAACGGTTCCGTCATAAGTTTAGTAATAGTTTTTCAAATATATAAATATTGTTAATTGGACTGTTATTTATACATTTTTGATATTTAAATACTTATCCGCCGGCATTGCATCCATCCGCTTTCCCTTCTTCCCCTCCCTCAAATAAAACTTCACCAGCGCTTCCTCCACTCTCGTCAGTTTCTCGCCCTCGAACTCCTCAAGAGCAATGTTCATCCTTTCAGCCATTTCAGCGGCTTTAATGGACACAGGCACATCTATCTTCCACACTCCCCTTAGCTCCCTCAGGAATATCTGCGCCGTAACCTCGCCAATCCCTTTAAAACACCATCCTTAGCGTTCTTTGCGCCTCTCTTGTGAGAGTTTCATTTCAGCCAGATAACCTCAGGCTCAGCTCTTCCCGGCGCCTCGGTCTTGCCCTTCGGATACCCGAAAATCAGCGGCGCAACAGCCTTATAGCCCTCAGG
>JBAQYK010000207.1:0-12471 GCA_049299995.1 Candidatus Methanoperedens sp. | reverse complement strand
GGCGTGATATTACCGCAATAAGCAAATGGTAATCTTGTAAGCCAGGGTACCCCTATCAACTGCTCATTTAAAGCGACAACGACAGCATCATCTCCCGTGCTTATCACAGAGGCGCTGCAAGGTATTCCTTCCACGAACTCCTGGGCTATGAACTCGCAAGCATCGTCTCTATCTTTATAAACTGCCAGCTCTTCCTCATTTCTCACAACCACATTCCTAATTCCCCCTGAGCCTGACTTTGGTTTTATCATCAGAGGAAATCCAAGACAATGGGCTTTATCTATCGATTCTGTCCCGGGGTGCGGTATGCCCAGTGATTCCAGTTCAGCGGGGAGCTGTGCTTTATCATTCACTTTTTCCATGACATCTCGCGGATTGTTGAATATATTTTTAAATTTTAAGTGCTCAAAACCCGGTCCCAGGATAACAGCATCAACCTCACCAAAAGCAGCCGAAAGTTTGTGTATTTTAGTCTCTTCGCCGCCTTCGAGGAGGAGTGATTTATCGGCGCATTTGCGCATATCCACATCCCCGAAGCGGTCAATAGCAAAAACCGTATACCCTGCTTTTTTGGCAGAACATGCGATACTGCGGGCGCTGTTGGCTATAACCAGGATTTTACCGGGGTTTTTCATCTGCTTTTTACCTCTTTGCCCGCCCGGCACGGCACGATTTCAAGCTCTCCGCCTTTAAATTGTGTTGTTAAGGCATCCTTACCCGAGGCTGTTTGCAGCCTGTCAAGTGTTATTGCAAGCGCTGCGACCTCTGAGTGCGGCTGGTTTCCCACGCCTGTATTCCAGTCTGCAAGTCCATATACCTCAGGAGGAACTTTTTCTGCCCCGACAACTATCATAAGATTCTCAGCAGCCGCTACTATTTCAGGTATCGCATCCGGGAGATTGATGCCGTACATGGTTAGATGCAGTACCTTCCCGCCTGCTTCTTTCCATTTTTTTATCTCATTTTTCCAGCTTGCAATCCTCCTCACATAGAACGAGCCGCCCCACCTTGCTGCTGCCTCGTTCAGGCTTTTTTCGATGCCGCTGTCATCAGAATCAAGGAGCATTCCCTCGGCTCCCAGAGCGCGCGCTGTGAGTGCTACGTGTGTGGTTATCCTCTGGTCTCTCTGGATGCGGTGACCGAGGCGGAGTATTATTATTCGCATAGGTTTAAGTGAATGTACCTGCAGGAATTTAAATTAATTGAATATTTTTGCTGAATATTCCCGTGCATATTACCTTTCAGGCAGGATTTTCCTGTGTTCATCTATTATGAACCTGACAAAATCACTTACATCCGACTCCCTTCCTTTCTCAAGATAATTGAAATACTCGTATTTTTTTTCAGGGTTAAAAGCAAAGATTGGGTATCCGCTCTTTAGCAGTATGAAAGAATGAATAAGCCGCGCAGCCCTGCCGTTACCGTCTTTGAATGGATGGATAGAAACAAAAAGGAAGTGGAATATCGAACCAAGTATAAGGGGATGAATGTGGTTTTTGTTGAGATGATAATAACTTACAAGAGACATCATCAAATATTCAATCTCTTTGCTGGTCGATGGTAATTTCCATTTTGAACCAATAATCCGTTTTGTTGGAGAGGCAAAGAACATCCCCGCTTCTTTTATCAATCCGCGCATCAGTATCTGGTGAGTGGTTTTAATAAGGTCAATATCCAGGTCCGTATCTTTATACACTTCTATTATATGATCCAGAGCCTCTTTTGTGTTTTTAATCTCGATTATTTCCTTTGGTGTAAGGTTGGTGGGAAGGTCGTTTATGATGCGTTCAACATCTTCATTGGAGGCAGTATTCCCTTCTGTAACTGTGGAAGAGTATATGTGCAGTTTTATGAGTTTATCCATAATCTCCCTTGATCCGGTAATATCTCGATTGGCATCCATTTTTGAGATAGAATCTTTGAATTTGCTTTCCATATCCGGAACTGGCAGACCTTTCATTGTCAGATACCAGAGAGTTACATCGTTTACAAGGAACTCAAAAACCATTGGTTTTTGCCGGAGCATGTGAATGAACCTGTTATCGATAAGATTCCGTACATGCTTCCTCTGGGTTTTTGCTGACATTTTTGAACTTTGTAAAAGAGCCTCATGGGATATATTTTCAAATTTCAGGATATCAAAGATTAGAGCTTCTGTTCTGGGAGCCAGGAGCTTATTGTAGTCTATGCCTTCTTTCCTGCACCAGAGAAGGAAGGAGAGGTGATTGATGAGCGAATCGTTTTCCAGATTCAGGGAGTATTCGTAACCTCTTTTAGCAGAGAGGGGTATTTTCAATACAAGCTCACTATCTATCAATTCCCGCATTTCCCTGTATAATATCTGGGTATTCAGGTCTTCAAACAGGATGTTTCGCCTGAGGATATTTTCAAGAGTGTTGAATGTAACTGGCTGGTTGAAATGTAAGTAAATGAGTATATCATATTTGCCGGGTGTTGGCATATGTGGTAATTATGATATACTAATATATAAACTCAATATGTCTTAGTTTATTAAAATTCCTTTTTTGTGGTGAATAAGTAAAATTGTGATAGAACATCAATTTCCTTGACGTTCCCGTTCTTCGGACGGGTCTTTGGGGCGGGCTGGCGGCTGATGCACGCTGGAACCGCCATTGCAATTTATTCCGGATTAAATTTATATCGTATAACGTTATACGTATAACTATGACTGAAGTAAAAGTGCATAATAAATATCTGATTGTAATCCCAAGAACCGTGCGCGAGGCGCTTGGGATAAAAATTGGCGAAACAGTCGAGTTTGTTATTGAAAAAGGTAAAGCCGTGCTTTATCCCCATCGTGGAAGCACAGCATCTGTGAGGCGTTTGCATGGTATCATCAAGCACGAGGGTACGATAGATGAAGGCATAGAAGAAGGATATGCAGCCATGGGAGCGGAATGAGGTACGTAGATTCTAACATTTTCATCAGCAACCTCATTGGAGATAAGAGGCTGGGTAAAGCCGCCGAGAAGTATCTTGAGGATGCTGCTTCTGGAAAAGAGTCCGCTACAACCTCGGTTCATACCATGATTGAGATATACGCATTCTTGAAGGGCAAAAAACTCTCCGAGCATAAAATATCGGAAATATTGACAGCCATAAACCAGCATGGTGTTACTATGTTGCCCTTTGAACCGGAAATCATGAAGGAGGCGCTTTCCATGGTAAAGAAGAACTGGAAGCTTGGCGATGCTATCCATTACGTTACCATGAAGAAACATGGTATCGAAGAGATTGTTACCGATGACAGCCATTTCGATAATGTCGAGGGGATAAAGAGAATAGATTTACTGAAACTCAATTTTGAGTGAAATTTCGCTAAAAAATCCCTGAAATCAATATCAATTGGGGCATTTAACTTCTAAAATCATCTGAATTTCGCAGGTACAACTACATCCGCAATGGATTTTGGGGCGGGCTGGCGGCTGACGCGCGCTGGTACCGCCGTTGTATTTTGCGAAAAACCCACCGCCTTCGAATTCTCTACCTGAGGCAGCGGACGCTTATACTTTATTTGTTGTTTTTGCCCTGTCTTTCTTCTTTTCAAATGCCTTAATAAGAAATGTGCAAATGCTACCAGCCAAATTAACTGAAAGTTCACCAAGTTCGTTAATTAAAAGTTCATTTTTCTCGTATTGCCCATGTGCGTCTCCAAGTTTATTGCGATAGAAAGCTACGCCGCTGACTATCGCATTTATATTGCCAAAAATTTTTTTGGATTCTTTATCGATATCTTGCGATGCAGAAATTTCGAGTGCTTTTGATGTTAAAGAATATAGATTATTGATGTCGTCATTTTCAGAAAATTCTATGTTTAAATTTGTGAGTATGTGTTTGCATACAGTTTCTATTAACGTCCTTGCTGCTGTAAGTGCTCCATCTGGGTCTTTTACTCTTCTATCAATAGCTTTTTCCCAAGCAGATTTTATATGAGGGGCATCAACATTTGATAGAATTTTCTGAATTTCTGCATCACTTGGTGAGCTTTCGGTTTTTCCTTTTAGTGCAACCCAATTTATATTTTCGATATAGAACCCTGAATCAGCCTGACTTAATTCTTTTATTGCTGCTTCTATTTTATCAATTTCAGTTTTATATTTAGGTAAATCTTTGAGAATTTTCCTTGGTGCATGAATTTTGAGTGTATAAATTTCAAAATCTGGGCCATCTTCGAATATAGGAAAAGCTATATCTATAAATTCATAGGACAATTCGCATTGTTCAATGAGGCTGGCAGCATCAAAATCTTCGCCATCTCTAAGCCAATTTTTTACATCTTCAACTTCAATCATAGGTTATTATTAGTGGCAAAAGTATTACAGCACCGTACTCTTCCTCAGCCAGTCGATATCGCTCTGGTAAAGCTCCCTCAAATCCTTGAGCCCCAGCCTCAGCATCGCAACCCTGCTCACCCCGAGCCCCCACGCCAGCACAGGATACTTGATTCCCAGCGGCAGAGTTACTTCTTTCCGAAACACCCCTGCGCCGCCCAGTTCAACCCACTTGCCCCTGCTCTCTATATACACCTCAGGCTCAACGCTTGGCTCTGTGTAGGGAAAATATCCCGGTCTGAATCTCACTTCATCAAAACCCATCCTGTGATAGAACTCGGTCAGGCAGCCGAGCAGGTTCTTGAAGCTTACGCCTTTATCCATCACAACACCTTCAAGCTGCTCGAACTCAGGCGTATGCGTGGGGTCTATTGCTTCGCGCCGATATGCCCTGTCGATGCAGAAGGCTTTCACAGGCTGGTCTGGATGGTCTGCGAGGTATTTTATCGTGACCGCTGTGGTATGAGTCCTGAGTACCTGTTTGCGCGCAATATCCTCGCTCCACTTGCCCCCCCAGCCCCTTGACACGCCGCCGCCTCTTTCATGCATTTCCTTAACAGGCGCGATATACTCATCTGGCAGGTCGCATTCGGTAGCGAGGTGGAAAGTGTCCTGCATCTCACGTGCCGGATGGTCCTGCGGCTGGAAGAGCGCATCAAAATTCCAGAAAGAACTCTGCACGATGTCGCCTTTTATCTCCGTGAAGCCCATTTCAAGGAAAATCGAGCGCATCTCGTTGATGAGGCGCTGGTACGGATGGAGCTTCGCGCCGTAGATGGGTTTTACAGGCGTGTGGATGTTATACGGGCGGATGCGTCCGGTCTTCCATGCGCCGCTTGTGATAATTGTCGGGGTAAGCTGGGCTATTTCCTCTTCTATGGTCAAGCCAGTTGCTGCAAGAGCCTTTCCTGAATCCGTGATTGTTATTATGCGGGTTTTTTTCTCTGTTTTTTCGACAAGGTTTCTTTTTATCAGTTCCCTGACAGCTTCCCCGATTTCAGAAGATTGACCTTTTTTGAGCATTGCAAGTATGTTCTCATCATCTCCGACTTCTGCTTTTCCCGATGGGATTAGCATTTCCCCTTCTATTCTTGCCCAGTTCTTCCTGCGAAGCCATCCGAGCGCAATTCCCACCATCTGCGGCTGGAATTTCTTTTTTAACTCGGAAAGTGATAGCGGCGCAGTCAGCGAGTTGATAATCTGGCGCTCAGGCAAACCGGAATTTGCGTATTGTTCGCCTTCTTTTGTTAGTGCGAATATGTCTGTAAGCTTCTCTGCAATCTCGCATAGACCTTTTTCCGCAAGAAGGAAAGCGGATTGCATGGCTGCTTCGATGCTGAGTGCAGATGCTGATGCAAGCTCATCAGGAGAAAAATTATCTTTTTTAGCAAGAGCCTGGAGAACCCGTTTCTCGTTATTAGTGAGGTTAAATTCTTTTGAGGGGCTCATAAAATAGCTCTACAATGAACAGCAGGCTATTTAATTATTTGCGCACGATTTTTAGACGCCGGGGGATTATTCATGTGCTCTGCTAATCAAGCATTGCGCATCATACCATGACAAAAAGTTAAAATCCGAGTAGGACAGAGGTTATTTATTCTCTTTTACCTCTTGGTCTTTCTTTCTTTTTTGCCCTCAGCCGGCTTACCCTCTTCTGCCTTTTTCTCTTTCTTGGGGAATATTTCGCTCAAAGGTTTCTGACCGTACTCAACGACAACTGTATTTATCTGGGCTGTATCGGACGATATTTCCCGTCCACGCATGGCTTTACGTTTCTTTGCGCCATCTGCCTTTGGTTTATAACCCACGCCGCCTGCCACCAGGATTTTTTTTCGCGCGGGTCCGGGTAAATCAGTCCTCATGGCGAAACCGTCTTTATCGGTGCCGCCTGTTAACTTGAGGGTATATCCAGCCAATCCTGCAATATCCCCGCTTACTGTATCTCCGATATTTTTTCCGATTAACTTGTTGGCTGCCGCGCCGCTGACGACTACCTGGTAAGCCTGTGCGCTCTTGCTGTCCGAAACTACTATTCTGAAATCTGCCATTATTTATATGCTCCTGTATTAATAATAATCATTTATCCTGTTAGAATATTATAATTCTTGACCTTACTTGCATTTAATATACTTAAATTTATTGTAAACGGAAGTCTGAACACCCGGAATTATAATGAAAGTGGTAAAGACGCCTCTTTTATTCAATTTATTCTTCTGGTATGCATGGATTGCCCCTAATATATCGAGCCGACAATGTGCAAACCGTCTTTTCCTACCAGTATCTGGTGTTTCTCCATGCTGTGATTGGCAGACCGCATTTTTCTTATCTGGATGTACCTTTTGACGTTTTCCATATCCTCAACTGTTCCCAGTTCTATTATGCCGTCTGCAAGGAAATACTCAGGACGCTCTCTGTAATCTGAAGAACCAATGAGCATAAGCCGCTCGAACTGGCGGGTCTCCATTATAAGGAAGGTAGTCAGGTTTTTTGCCCGGAGCATGGTGAAAAAGCGGTACATCTGTTTCCTCAGGTTTATATTGGAGAGTGAATAGAGTGCATTCAGCGAATCGAGTGCAAAAAGAGTGAAGTTTTCATATTTCTCCTTGTAGAAATTTATCATTTCTTCAGTAATCTTGAGCATGTCAGGCTCCTCGTTCTCCCATTCCTGCCTCACATCCCTATAGTCGAATATATGGAGACTATCCGGTTTTTTTATTCCGAGGCTTGCCATATTCCTGAGATGGCTTTCCTCAGTTTCTTCAAGGGTAGCATATAAGCCGTGCTTTTCGTTATCAGCAAGATGGTTGGAAATCATGTTAAAGACAAGACCGGATTTCAAACCCCCTTCCACCCCGGTTACGAGTATCACCGAGCCTTCCGGTATGTCGCTATCGTCTTTAAATAACTCATTCAAACCATTGATCGAATTCTTAAGCGTAAGTTTCACCTTTCTTGATTGAATTCAAAATAGACTCCTCTGCTCTGATAAATTCATCTATTTTTTTCTCGATGGTTTGTCTTTTATCCGGGGCGACGGAGTATCTTTTTGTTTTCATGTTGCTTTTCATGGGCTCAACCTGGAGAGTACCTTCTTCTTTCAGGGAATATAGAAGCGGGTAAACTGTCCCCTGGCTTATGAGAACGTTATATCTTGAAACAATTTCCTTTATCAGGTCATACCCGCACATCGCTTCCTCAATAAGCATTGAAAGTATGATGACATCCAGATGATTTTTGACTATATCATCTGCAGGTATATCGGCAATCAGTTTTGGATGTTCTATTTTCAGGCATGTTCGCGTATCTTTCACACTATTCCTTCCATTCAATCATTTCAAATTGGAATTCTTACTTTCTATGAACTCCCGAGTTTTCCCCGTTTTTCCCGATTTGATAATTTACGTGTTCATGATATATATTACTAACGTTGTATAATGTTATAATGCTCAAATACCTTTGATGAAATATCGAAGGGCTGCATGTTCCTTTCAATAAGCGCAAGCTCCTTTTCGTCAAGGGTTGCCGGATCAAGCGGCAGGATAAGAATAGCGTCATGTAAAATAACCCATTCCCGCAAGTCATGTAAGAACTTCAAAACCGGGATAAAACCATTTGTAACAATAAGGTATTCTATGCCGTCCAGCAATACAACAGGATTTTTACTAGTCCTGAAAAATTCATTTATCATGCCTGCCATTATTTCAAGATGCGCCGGATTGATGCTGCCTTTCCCGTGTTTACTTATCCAGAAAACCGGCGTTGTTTGCAGGAGGTATCTCTGCCTTAACCCTTCCGGCGGCTCCATTGTGAAACACAGCCCCTGCGCCCTTGTATATTTGCAGTGTTTACAGGGGCAGGATAAAGTACATTCCATGCATACGATACTCTCGCACGGGAAAGCCTCGGTACGGGGACATTCTGCGCATACGCCCTTCACCATGTTCGTGAAAATCTCAAAACTCCGCTCCGGTTTTGGTTCTTTTACAAGGTAGCTTCCTCCCCTTTTTAACCTGTAGCCGTCGAAATTCGTCAAAAGCTCTGTGGCAGGGACTACTTTGGGTCGTCTTTTAAAGAAAAACATTTCAATCACCTTTCGGAAGCGTGAAAAAAAATGTGCTTCCCTTATTCAATTTGCTCTCCACCCATATCCTGCCCCCATGCGCCTCCACGATTCCCTTGGCGATCGTCAGCCCGAGTCCCATTCTCTCGGATTCTCTTGTCAGGGATTTGCCGCCCACCGTATAGAACTTTTCAAATATTTTGTCATGTTCTTCCTCCGCTATCCCCACGCCATTATCGGAGATCGAAACCAGCAAATGCCCGTTTTCATTTTTCAATTCTACGTTTATCCTTCCTTTATTCGGGGTATATTTTATGGCATTGGTCAAGAGGTTGCCGAACACCTGCTTTATGCGCTGCCTGTCCCCCCTTATCCTGAGCAGCTCTCCATTGGTCTTTAATGACATGGCGTGCTCTTTCAGGTCTGCAAGCCTGCTTACCTCATCCACGGCGCTTTTTGCAATCTCGTCCAGTTTTAACGATTGCTTCTGTATCTTGAACTTCCTTGATTCAAGCTTCAAAGTATCCAGCATATCTTCCACGAGCCTTATCATATGGTCTGTCTGGGAGCGTATTACCACAAACTTCTCGCTCTGCTTATCATCCAGTTCGCCCAGCATGCCGTCTTCGAACATCTCAAGATAGCTGTTTATTACGGTAAGAGGGGTTCGAAGTTCGTGCGAAGCTGTTGAGATAAAATCAGATTTTGCCTCAGCCTCCTCCTTTAACTCGTCATACGCATTTTCAAGCTTGACGTAGGAATCGCGAAGTTCTTCTTCAAGTCGGGTAAGTTCTGTAATGTCCTCCATCAAAAGCACCACTTTTCTTATACTCATATCAGCTTCTACTAGGGGGTGTATTTTATAAAAAAAGAACAACCCTCCCGGGTATCTCAATTGATCACCGTTGAAAGGAATGCTTGTCTCGAATACCTGCCTTATTTTTTCGTCAATACTGGTTTTTTCAATCAGCATTTGCGAAAAAACCCTCTCAAGCCGCTCTCCTACCACGTCCCTTTCCTTTTTACCTGACTTTACGTAGTAGTTTCTATTCGCATACAGTATCTTCAATCCACTGTCCAGGACAATAATAGTGCTGGGTATGGATTCGATTATATCTTCCTGATATTCCCTGACGGACTCAATTCCTTTCATGTTTACCAAGCGAATTAATAAGGTTCAACAATTCTTTTGTCTTGAATGGCTTCATAATAAACCCCCTGGCTCCAGCCTCGATACACTCTTTTTCAAGCCCTTTTTTTCCCATTGCCGTTACCACGATTATCCTTGCCGTCGGGTCGCGCGCTATGATGCCCCTGGTAGCGTTGACGCCGTCCATCTTTGGCATCAATATATCCATGAGCACAATATCGGGATTCACTTCAATGTACTTTTTCAATGCATCCTCCCCATTAGCCGCCTCATGCACTTCATGACCGTGCGCCCCCAGCGAGTCACTAAGCGCTTTCAGCACATATGGAGCGTCATCAACAATAAGAAGCTTCATATACGTCGCTGAATAGGACAGCATGAGTTTCGATATATCTTGTTAAGTTTCAATTTTTGAAACAAATTCCGAAACAAATTCCGAAACAAATTCCGAAACAAATTCCGAAATAAAATCTGAAAGTTGAAAAGTTATTTTAAGCCGGAAAGCATTGTGTTGGTTATCGTGGGGCGCTAAGAAAAAATAGCATCTGTACTCAGGCTCTGTAATGATTTTGCAGTGGCAACGCCATCGGCAAAACCTGCACAAAGCCCGGGAATCATGTTTAATAATCAGCCACGCGGGTTGGGAGAGTGGAACAGGCGGGCAGGAGCAAAACCTACCTGCCCCTAACCCTGCCAATTATCTTTGAGGTGAAATAATGGGAAGATTGGGTTTAAGACCAAGGGCAAGAAAAAGAAAACCTGTGCATTTCGATATAGGAACCGGTATCGGAAGCGCAGGCAAAGCACTCAAAGGGCTGGGCAGTTTTATCGAGCTTTTATCCGAAATGGAGGAGAAGGGAGAAGATAAAGCGGAACGGACAGGCGAGATAAAGCTCCCGGGCGGGAAAGCCATGTATGGCTTCTCGGTGAAAATCGGCGGGGCTGGAATTCCCCAGGTTGAACACTTTGGAAATATCGTGCGTGACACCGGGAAAGGACCCGTGGTAGAAGAGGCAAGGGAGCCCATTGTGGATCTCCATGAAGAAAAAAACAGACTTGAGATAATAGCCGAGCTTCCGGGCGTTGGTGAGAAGGATATTTCCTACGAGATAAAGGACGACGTGCTGGTTCTCAATGCCGAAAGCGACGGCAGGAAATACACCAAGGAAGTGCTCCTGCCCTCAAAAGTTTCTGTTCTCAAGACATCCTATAAGAATGGCATATACAGGTTGATCCTGAAAAAGGAAAAGGATGGGAAATGAGAAAAATATTGCATTCCTCATTATTATTGGAGGAAATAAAATAAAGAGGTGAAATAATATGGTAGAAAAAACACCGGACTCATCCAGTCTCGCAGAAGTGCTGGACAGGATTCTGGATAAAGGCGTAGTTGTAGACGCATGGGCAAGAATATCTCTTGTCGGAATAGAAATACTATCAATTGAGGCACGAGTGGTCGTCGCTTCAGTGGATACGTTCCTGCACTATGCAGAAGAGATAACAAAGATAGAACAGGCTGCAATGAAGGCAGCACCGGGAGTTCCTGCTTAAGCAGGACTCATATATTTTTTTCAGGAGGATAAATTATGGCTGAAACCGCAGAACAGTTTGCAGCAAAGCATACCCGCAGGGAAGTAGAAGAAATAGCTGAAAAGCTTGGAATAAACACTGTGGGCATATCCAAATTAAAGATAGCCGGGTCTGTAATTGAAGCCAGGAAAAAACCTGCTGCAAAAGTAACACCAAGAGTAAAACCAGTGAAAGAAGTTAAGGCGTTCAAACCTGTGAAGACAATCGGAAAGAGGGGAGTGTTTGCAAAGCAGGCGGACATGGAGAAAAAAGCCGGAGAGATAGAAAGCTTTGTCTCTGAGTTGCACAGGAGCGCTATGGATATGGCGCATAAAGGCGCTATGGAGATGCAGAAAGGCATCAACGCACAGATAAAGGAGAACGAAAAGGCGGCAGTAAAAATGGACAGCGGGGTCAGGGAGATTCATGCCGGGATTAAGGAGATGCAGGCTGACATGGATAAGAAGAGGGTGGAGATACAGAAAGGTGTAAGGGAAATGCACCGGGGCGTTGCTGAGATACGGAAGGGCATCAAAGAGATGGAAAACAGCTTTCTGGAATTCCAGGACGACACCATGATGAATTACATAAGAGATTTCTACTATGGCTAGCCCCCCATAGTTGTATTTTTTTACACGCATATATCGAATTTCGTTACGAAAAGGAGAACTATATGAACTATAAAGAAACTCATCCAAGAAAAATAAGAGGCGCGGCGGTTCACCAGACAATCGGTGAAAAGATGAAGGAAAAGCCAGCCAAAACAAAAACAAGGCAAAAAGATAAAGAAAAAAAGAATCGCAGTGTACAGTCAATAGGCATATCGGAGCGCCAGGCAGTCGAAGAAGCGTATCTTGCGCCTGAAATTGACCATTTTGTTGAGGCGCATGACGTTAAGACTGTAGAGAAACGGATTAAGCTGTGGCTCAATACAGGTTATCCTGTCCACCTGATAGGACCAACAGGCTGCGGAAAGACGAGTCTTGCAATGCACGTGGCAAATGAACTCGGAAGACCCGTGGTATGGATTAACGGGGATGAATCCATTACGACTACCGACCTGATTGGCGGTTATTCGCAGATAGAGCAGGAAAGCATCAGGGATAAATACGTCCACAACGTGTTCAAGAGCAAGGACATATTGAAGGCTGACTGGGTTGATAATCCGCTGGCTCTCGCCTGCAAATACGGCTACACGCTGGTATATAATGAATTTTCCAGGACAAAACCCGCAGCAAATAATATCCTGCTTTCAGTCTTTGAGGAAAGGATACTTGAACTGCCCACCAAGTTCGGTGAGGAAAGATACATCAAAGTGCATCCCGACTTCAAATCAATAC
>JBAQYK010000206.1:0-14088 GCA_049299995.1 Candidatus Methanoperedens sp. | reverse complement strand
GCTGTAATCAGGTTCGTCCTCACTGTCATTATGCCGCCGAAAAAAAGCGCTCGCAGGAATCCGTTGATTATCCGGTATGAATTTATTTTCCCGGAATAACCTGTAACAATAAAAGTTAAGATAAGCGGGAAGGGGAGTGGGTGGTATCGTTGAAAAAATGAACCCGCTTATCTTGTTCGTTGTTGAACGAACGCACTCCTTATAACCTGCTGTGCTTAAATACTTATCGTATCAATAATTTTAAGCAGGTTTATCATCTATAATTTCTATCCCTTTTCCAATCGTCGTGGTGAATGCCTCGCTTCTTATATTACTCTTTGAAAAAGACTCTATCATAGCCTTTGCAATCTTTTCCCGTTCATCCATCCTGCACACAGCTATCATAGTCGGTCCCGAACCGCTGATAGTTACACCAGCCGCCCCTGCGTCCAGCGCGCTTTTCTTAACCTGTGCATACCCTTTAATAAGTGTCGAGCGTACATTTTCAATAACCCTGTTCTCCATGCTTTCCCCTATGAGTTTTATGTCGCTGTTCATCATCCCGACGACCATGTTTGCCGCGTTTGCGGTATTAAAGGAAATATCCGAAAGTGCGAGCGTTTTTGGCAATATGGCGCGGGCGGTCCGTGTACTTACAATTATTTCCGGATGAACCGCAACGATGCCAATTTTTTTAGGATAAATGGAAATAATCTTATCTTTATGGACTATCACAAACCCGCCAAAGATAGCGGGCGCCACGTTATCGGCATGCGCAGCGCCCGATACGACTTTCTCTCCCTGCGCTGCTATATCTACAAGCTCTTCCCTTGAGAGCCCGAGTGCATACATTTCATTAAGGGCAAACGCAACCCCGGCAGCAGGCGCGGCGCTGCTCCCCAGCCCGCTTGAGAGTGGGATGTTCCTGTGTATTGTGAGCTTCACGGGTTTTTTAAGAATTGAGGCAACAATGCCGGCTGTGTTCCTTCCAGGGTCTGTTGGCACGTATTGCGAGTCCCTTCCTGTTATTACTATTTCCGTTTTATCGCTTTTTTTGACTTCTATTATGTCAAAAGGGATTTCCAGCGCTATGCCAAACACATCAAACCCTGCGCCGAGATTTGCAGAGGTGGCAGGAATCCTGACCTTAATATAATCCATTCCCATTATCTCTTATAGCCGATTTTACGGAGGAAAGAGCTTCTTTCTTCTTTGTCCCCTGCGCCCTCTATGCCTTTCGGTTTTTCGCCGTCTATAACGCCAAGTATCCCCCTGCCCTGCTGTGTTTCTGCTATGATGACCTCAACCGGATTAGCGGTGGCGCAGAAGATATTGCAGACTTCCTGCACGTTTTTTACCGCGTTCAGGACGTTTATTGGATAGGCGTTTCTCATGAATACCAGGAAAGTGTGACCGCAACCGATAGTAAGGGCATTATCCTGCGCCGCTTTTATAAGTTCCTCGTCGTTCCCTTCGCTCCTTACGAGGCATTTTCCAGAAGCTTCAGAGAACGCAAGCCCGAATTTGATGCCGGGCGCAGAGGTTATGAGGGTTTCGTATAAATCCTCCGCGCTTTTGATGAAATGCGTCTGCCCGATGATGAGGTTTGTATCGTGTGGTTCTATGATTTTTACGGATTTTAATTCCATATATTCCTCCCGATTTTATTATTGGTTTTTTGGTATTTATATACAACTACTGCCGGTCGGATGTCTTATTTTGAAAGTTTCAAAATTCCTGCCAGTACGCAAGCGCTTATTATATTTACCAGATACTGCTCCACAGTGTATTGTTTCATAAAATAATAAACAATAACAAAGGCTGAAATCGATAATAGTATATAAAATTTTGAAGAATTATCAAAGAGGTTTATCAGTCTTATAAACAGGTAGTTGCACAACAGAGCGAAAATAGACAGTATCGGCAATAATACCAAAAACATTACAACATATAAAAATAATGCCTGATTCAAATACAACAATATCCAGAAAATTCCTGTGAAAACCAGCGCTGATAACAATGTATATACAGGATATTTGTAAAATCCTTCTATCAATGATTGCAGGTCGCCCTGTATGCCGGATTTTTTATCAATCGAACTCGGTTTTGCAGCCGAAAAAGAAAAAGTCAAAATCAACAGCAAAACAAGGTTTTCGACTCTGGAATAATCGAGGTTTACCAATAACAGCGCAACCGTTTTTACGATGTATGGTATCAAACCGAGGTATAAACCGGATATTACACCAATGGGCTCTAACGACCCGAAATCAAATATGATATTCTGCAAATCAATGTAATGCAAATATCCCAGCAGCATTGCCACAATGATGGGCGGCACAAACGCCGGCGCAGCGCTGATAAGCTGCGTGCCCAGCCACTGCAAGAACCCGCTCCTTGTGCTGTAATGCACGACATGCCCGCCGCTTGATGATACTTTGAACTCTTTTATTTTATTCAGGGTCAGGAGCACCGTAATGGCATGGCTGAGTTCGTGAATGAAAACGCCCCACCAGTTCATTGCCCTGAATAAGTAGGGGTGGTTGGATGAAATGTTGCCGAGGCGGCGGCTGACTACGTTTATTGTGAGTGATTGGAGCACGAGGATGGATAAAATTACGAGGAAAAAGGAAAAGGGGATTGCGACGAGATTTATGAGGTCAGGGTTGATATTCATTAGTGTAATATAACCTGATTAGATATTGAAATTTTTGGATGCCCAAAGGAAAGGCGAATAAGTATAATATATCTTAAGAACGCGAAGTATCAGGAATAAAAATCGGCTCTAAGCCCATGTAACTGGCACTAAAGTCCTTTTATTAAATTTAATGGATTCACGCCCGTAGCTTTCTTTGCGCCCTTTTCATCAAGACCCGCACCCATTGCAATATTTAATGCTATCTCATCATTAATCAAATCACGGGGTCCGTGTGAATCCGTATCTACAATAAGGTTAGCGCCTGTTTCGGTAGCTATCCTTGCCACATGCCCGTTGGTGCGGTTATGACCATTGCGTGAAGTAAGCTCAAGGCAAATACCATTGTCCCTCGCAAGTTCTGCATCCTCGACTGTAATAAAACCCGGATGCGCCAGAATATCAATGTCCAGCGACACAGCAGTGTGGTTCGTACCATTGGGAACAGGTTCAACCGTGGTCTCGCCGTGCACCACGACTATCTCGGCGCCCAGTTTTCTTGCCTTCTCAACAAGACGCGGCATTTTCCCGGGCGGGACATGGGTCAATTCCACCCCTATAAATATTCTGATATCGTAATCATCTTCAAGGGATTTTATATTCTTCATGCACGAAAGAATATGCTCGATATTTGTGAAATCGACGTGATCCGTGATTGCTAATGCGGTATAACCATTAAACACGGCGCGGCGTACGAGTTCGCTGGGAATAAGCTCCCCGTCGCTGAAAGTGGAATGCGTATGAAGGTCTATCATTTTTGCCCCCGCGTCTTATTTATCTGCTGAGCAATCTGTTTTGTTATAACGGATTTGGGAGCTTTCTTATCCACAAGCACCCTGCCGCTTACAACCCACCACGATTTGGGATGGGCTTTGTCCGCTTCAACCACAGGAGCCAGTTTCAATTCCATAGCAGCTTTTTCAATCTCTTTTAGAACAGGCGATTTTACAGAGTCTTTCATGGAAAGAATCCTTCCTTCAGCCCTTGATTTAGTGGCATCCATGTACACTGGCCAGATAACGAGCTTGGTTTTATCTTTTAACATTATGCTTCTGTTATCTTTTTAACTAATAATACTTTCCTGAAAATCAAAATAACGCTTCCATTATCAAAAAAGTAAAAGCAGAGATAAGCGCAGCCGCCGGTATTGTCAGTATCCATGCGCCTACAATCTTGCGCGCAATCCCCCATCTTACTGCTGAAAGCTTATCAGTTGCCCCGACGCCCATTATCGAGGAAGATATCACATGCGTGGTGCTGACCGGAATTCCCATGGCAGCCATGCTCGCAAGCACGATGCCTCCTGAGGTCTCGGCACAAAAGCCCTGGTAGGGTCTTAGCTTTGTGATTCTCTGCGCCATGGTTTTCACTATCCTCCATCCGCCCAGAAAAGTGCCGAGCGATATGGATATATGGGCTGCAAGGATAACCCATAAAGGCACTTTGAAACTTGCGAGGGAACCGTATGCCACAAGCAGTACCGTGATAATGCCCATCGTTTTTTGTGCGTCATTGGTGCCGTGCGTAACTGAATAAAAAAATGCTGAGAATAACTGGAGGCGTTTGAAATATTTGTTAATCTTTGAAGGGGCGACTCTGTAGAACGCTCTGATAACGAGAACGGTCAGGATAAATGCCGCTACCATTCCGATAATAGGTGAGATAACCATGAATACAACTACTTTTTCAACCCCTGCCGGGTTAACAGACGTGCTTCCAATTGCAGTCAATCCTGCGCCTACAAGCCCGCCCACTAACGCATGGCTGCTTGATGTGGGAAGTCCGAAATACCATGTAATCAGGTCCCATATAATAGCCCCGACCAGTGCGGAAAATATCATCATAACAAGAATCTCTTTATTCGGCGCCAGTTCTATGTTCAATATTCCTTTCCCGATAGTTGCTGCTATTGCCGTAGAAAAGAAAAGGGGTCCTATGAGGTTTCCCACGGCAGCCATGCCGACTGCTTTTATTGGCGTCAATACCTTGGTGGCTACGACTGTTGAAATCGCATTGGCAGAATCGTGGAATCCGTTGATGAAATCAAAAAACAAAGCTAATATTATAGTAAAGATTATGAATTCTTGCAAAATACCACCTTTTAGCTGTTCTTTACAACAATGTCGCTGATGACATTCGCAGCGTCCTCGCACTTATCGGTTGCAAACTCGAGGCGCTCATATACCTCTTTCAGTTTCATTATCTCTATCGCATCTTTCCTTTTGAAAAGCTGCGCCACTGATGTTTTATAAATATCATCCGCAACATTTTCAAGCCTGTTGACCTCGATGCACCTTTTTTCTATTTCTTTGGGGTTCTTGATATTGCGCAAACCCGAAAGAGCCGTATTTAACTCAGTGGCTTGTTTCACGAGCACTTCGGCTAATTTTATCATGCCTTCTTCAGGTTTTTCAATTTCATACAGGATAAGTCGCGTTGCGGTGCCGTCAATATAGTCCAGCACGTCGTCAAATGCTGACGCCAGCGCGGAGATGTCCTCATGGTCTATAGGAGTTATGAAGGTCTTGTTGAGCTCTTCAAAAATCTCATGAACAAAATCATCCCCCTGATGCTCGATATCTTTTATTTTTTGCTGCTTTTCCTTTATGTTACTATAATTTTTAAGCATATCAAGGAAGGCATTTGAGCCGTCCAGCACGTTTTGCGATTCGTTCTCCAGCATGTTGAAAAAGTGCTTGTCCTGGGGAAGTATCCATTCTTTCAGTCCCATATTCTTATCGTCCTCTGTTTAAAGTTATTATGTTCTTTGTCTTTTATGCTTTTCTATTTTGTTTTCCTATCTTTGCAATTTAAATTCGGCACCAAATAGTATATATTTTATCCCAAGAATCTATATATATTATAGAAAATCAGTATAATAAGGAGATTTCATGGAAACCCGGAAAATTTACATAAGCGGCGGTTCAACCTACGTTATTTCACTGCCCAAAAAATGGGTAACTAAGGCTAATCTAAAGGCAGGAGACTCTCTCGTAGTTACGGAGCAGGGCGGTTCTTTACTAATCGAGACCAGTATCATTGAAAAAGAATCAAAAGTAAAAGAGATTAAAATCTCACAAATAACATCAAGTGAAGCTCTTGAGCGTATAATAATCGCCTTTTATCTTGTAGGTTATGATACAATCAGGATTAAACTTGACAGGAAAGACCATCTCCCAGATAGAAAAAGCATACGCAAGGTCATGGACTATCTGATAGGAGTCGAAATAGTCGAGGATACCGACGATGTAATGACTCTTGAGATAATGGTGGATTACAAACGTATGATGACCACGCAGATACTACAGAGAATGTATTCCATCAACAGGTCTATGCTTCTCGACCTTGGCAAGGCGTTGAAAACCATGGACATCGGGCTTGCAAAAGACGTAATGATAAGAGAGCGGGAAATCGACAGGCTTTATTTTTTAGTGGTGAGGCAGCTCAAGAGCGCTGTGGAATACCAGCAGATTGCAGAAAAGCTGGGAATAGAAAACCAGAGGGATTGCCTTGGTTACAGGATTGCGGTCAAAGCGCTTGAGCGGATTGCAGACCACATCGAGAACATAGCAAAAAGTTACATTCAATTACAGGAGATAATTAAGGATGTGCAGCTTGAGGATTTTATTAAACTTAACAGCAGCGTAGTCCTGACTTTCGAAAAATCAGTTCATGCATTATTTACAAGAAATCATGTAGCGGCGGAGAAAATTTTCCAGGAACTCAAAGATATCAAAAAATCCCATTCCGATCTTTCAAATGAATTGCTCCAACCACAAAATATCCAATCTGCTATCCTGCAAAAAGCCATGCTTGACAGCCTTGGGAGAATAGCAAGTTACAGCGGCGACATCGCCGAGATAGCTATCAATATGTCGGCTGGTGCATTGAATTTTGATAATAACTGAAAAAAAAAAGAAAGCTCCGGCAATATTCTTGCCGGACTATGCCTTTAGTACCGCTTTGTGCCTGTAATTGCAGGACACGCCATGTTCACAAGCACGCATCTCTTCCCATGTCTTGTTGATGATGCGCACAACACAATTGTTATTTGAGTGCTTGCATTTCATGTTAACCTATTACGTCAATTATTGAACCCTTGCTCCTGCTTGAATTCCTGCCTTCGGGGACTCTGATTCTCCCCTCAAGAGCCGGGGAACTATTGCTAACTGACATCCCTTCGCTCTTTGGACCCATTATCTGGGCCGAGTGAATACCTGTCATTATAGCCATGCAGCGCACTTTACCTTCGTACTCCTTCTTTACTCTCGCGCCCCAGATTACATTGGCGTGGGAGTCAAGTTCGTATGTCAGTGAGGATGCAATCTCTTCTGCCTCGTGCAGAGACATGTCAGTTCCGCCAGTGATGTGAAGCAGGCAGCCTGTTGCGCCTTTTGTATCCACATCAAGCAGCGGGTGATTCAAAGCCGCTCTTACGACTTCCTTTGCCTTGTCCTGCCCTTTTGCTTCCCCGACCAGCATTACTGCAAGTCCGCCGCCTCTCATAATAGCCCTGACGTCTGCATAGTCAAGGTTAATCAATGAAGGCTGGGTTATGGTTTCGGCTATACCTTTTACTGTTTCTGATATCAACTGGTCCATTACCGAGAATGCCTGGTCAATCGGGAGATTTGGGACATAATCGAGCAGCCTGTTATTATCAAGCACAATAACAGTATCAGCGGCTTTTCTCAGGTCATCCAAACCTTCCTCTGCCTTGAACATCCTTGACCGCTCAACCTTGAACGGGCTTGTGACCATTCCGATTACGATTGCGCCCTGGTCTTTGGCTACCTGCGCGACTACCGGGGCTACGCCAGTTCCTGTTCCTCCACCCATGCCTGCTGTGATAAATACAAGGTTCGCATCCTTAAGCACGTCTTCGAGCGTTCCTCTTGCGAGTTCTGCAGCTCTTCTTCCCACTTCCGGGAATCCGCCTGCCCCAAGTCCCCTGGTTATTGATTTACCGATCAGGATTTTCTTGTCTGCCTGGATTATGTCAAGGTGGATTTTGTCAGTGTTTATTGCGATGGTTTCTGCGCCAGCAATTCCTATATTATAGAGACGGTTTACTGTATTATTGCCGCCGCCGCCGCATCCCACTACAACTATTCTTGGTGTTCCGAAATCTTCAACTTCTTCAGCCGCGCCTGTTGCGGCGTGTTTGAACATCTGTTCCTTTTCTGTCATTTTAAGTGCGTCTTGTACGAATGATTCCATATTATTCATCCCCTCGGATTATTTTCTATTGTTCCTCTTTCAGGCGCAAGAAGGTTTCAACATTTTTTGATTGTTCCTGCGCTTTCTCGAATAATTTCATCCTGCCAACCAATTTTTCACTGCGCTGATCGATTAAATCCCTGATAGCCGTCCTGATTGCTTCGCTTGCGGACGGAAATTCGCCATATTCCACCAACATGTCGATCATTTTTAATTGCTGTTCCGGGAGCCTTAGTGTTACTCGTTGCATTTTGGTAACTCCCTGTGGGAGGTTTGATGACATGCACTTGTCAGATTTCTGTATGACAATTGTATGCCGTGTGTCTGACATACTGTCTGACGCTAAGGTATATAAAACTATCGTTACGGGTTTATTAAAAACGAAAATTTGCGCGCTGCTGCTTGATTTTGGAGTTTGCCTGATGAAAGTACCCCTATTTCCACTCCAACATACGCATGAAATTGACGAGGAAGGACAAGGGATGGAACCGCGCCGTGATGGGGAATAATGTGCAACCGAAGAGGGAAAAATGCGATGGCGGGGAGGAGCGATGAGAAGAATCGAAAGAAAAAAAAGGTTATTTGGATAAAACCACAGGCTGCCCTGTAGGGATTACCCAGATGACGTTCGGACTTCCTTTCAGTGTATCATACAATGCTAATTTGGCATTAAAATCGAGCTGTTCCTGGGGAACATTCTTTAAAATGTCTGCCTGGCTCTTTTGTGCCTTTGCAATAGTTTCTATTGCTTCTGCCCGGTTCTTAGCCGCATTTAATTCACCTTCGGATTTTGCCTGTATAGCCTGTTTTTCCGCAAGAGCATCCAGAGCAATCTTGGTAAATGTCGGTCTCAGCAAGGATACGGAGTTTACTTTAATCCCGAATTGCTCTTCGATCTTTGACTCTTTCAATTTCTGATACAATTCGGCATTAATAGAAGTAATTTGAGTTGTAATCTTATCAGAGGACTGAGATTGGAGATAATTAAAGACCAGACTGTCATACGCTTTTTGTAACTGCTCCTGTGGATTCGTATTTTTAACTCCGAATTGTATCAAATCCACAATTTCAAAAGCCATTACAGCGCCTGTATCAACTACCTTATCGTCTGTGGTTTTAATATCAAATCCAATTGCTCCTGCCTGGCTATCTCCTTTAAACTTATTTTCAAGTTCCAAATAATCCGCCGGGAAATATATGTTATTATTTACAACACTGTATTTTTCAACATCAGTAAGCAAAGGAGTTCTTGTATGCCATCCAACGTCTGTCATTGGGACTTTATTTCCGCTTACTTCAGTTATTATTGCTCCTGTTCCGGTTTCAATACGGTAGCTTCCAAGAAGAACTGCCATTACAATAATAAATAATACAAAGAGTACAACTACAACGACTCCACCTATACTTACGTTTCCTTTATCGTTGTCAATAATGGTCACTCTTTTAATTTTTGGTCCCTCATCATTTTCTTTTCTGATTAAAGCAATCCCTGCTATGATAGCAATTATAAATGGGATTATTGCTAATCTGCTATGTTCTACTACCATGCCTGCGGTCAATAAGACCATTACTAAGAAAATAACGAGGCTTGTGTTAATTTTCATCTTTTTCACTCCTTAAATAATATCCACATTTTGAGCTTTGGGGGTTCAGTTTCTTTCTGAGCCATAATATACACCGGAATATAGATACATGATACATATATACATCTTACGTACGAAAATTTTCGGTATTGTCCTGATTTACAATACTTAATTTAGAATTTTTTGGTGGCAACTGGAATCATTATGTGTAGGACTTATTTTTTGATATCTTTCAAAGACAGGTATAAGGGGCGAGCCTCCAGATTTGGGGGGCACGCCCGCATCCGCCTGCAAGGGCAGTTTCAGGCGCATTAGCAATCGTGGATACCAATTTCAATTGCGTTACCTTTATGTAATATGAACTGAATAAAGGGGAGGTCTGAATCATTTTATATGGTTCAACAAAAACCGTAGCAGGCACATACCTGCGGCGTATGGTTTAAAACCGAACGCATTCTTGCGTGAGTCGGACCGAAAAGGTCTTACGGAGGAAAGAAATGAAAAATAATTACAAAACCAACCCGGTAATATTAGACCTGATAACTGGTCTTAAAAAACAATCCAGAGAAAAGGAAGTGCCCCTCTGGCGCGATATTGCAGTAAGGCTTGAGCGCCCGACAAGGAATTATCCTGAAGTTAACTTGAGCAGGATAAACAGGCACACGAAAGAAAAAGATTTAATACTTGTTCCCGGAAAAGTCCTTGGCTCAGGTGAATTGAATCATAAATTGACAGTTGCTGCTGTGAGCTTTAGCGGAAACGCAAAGGACAAGATAACAGCCGCAGGCGGAATATGCCTCACCATCGAAGAACTTATGAGCAAGAATCCCGAAGGTTCCAGGGTAAGGATAATAGGGTGATATCATGACGGTAATAGACGCAAATAATCTTATTCTGGGAAGAATGGCAAGCACAGTTGCCAAACGATTGTTGAACGGAGAAGAAATTAATATCATTAATGCAGAGAAGGCGATCATCTCAGGCAGGAAGGATACCACATTTGATAGATACAGAATATACGTTGACAGGGGGTCGCGGGAATTCGGTCCTCGTTTCCCGAGAAGACCTGACCAGATAATATCAAGAACTATCCGCGGTATGATTCCCCACACAAAAGCGACTGGAAGGGATGCATATAACAGGCTGAGAGTCTATATTGGAGTCCCGCCTGAACTGAGTAAGGAGAACGCCACCACAGTAGAAGAGGCAAGTATCATGCGCCTCAGCACCATTAAATATACTGCGCTTGGCGACTTAAGCAAAAAATTAGGATCAAAATTTTAGGTGTTATACATGAAAAACTTTAAGAAAGTTTTAACAAAAGAAGGGTATGCAAAGCATACCCTCTACCGCATAAAGCGAGGTGTCGCTTTATGAAAATCGTTAATTCATCCGGAAAAAGAAAAACCGCAATTGCCCGTGCGACCATACGGGAAGGAAAAGGACGCATAAGGGTGAACAAGAAACCCATTGAAATAGTAGAACCTGAATTGATTCGGTTGAAAATGTCAGAACCACTTGACTTTGCAGGAAGTGTTATTCCGACCGTGGATATCGACGTGGATGTACACGGCGGCGGCATCTTCGGGCAGGCTGGCGCAGTGCGTACGGCTATAGCCAGGGGACTTGTGGAATGGACAAATGATACTGCGCTCAGGGATGCAATGGCACAATATGATAGAAGCCTGCTCGTAAATGACACGCGCTACATGCTGCCCAAGAGATTCGGCGGTCGTGGCGCCAGAAAGAGAAGACAGAAATCATACAGGTGAAACATGATACCGGTACGATGCTTTACATGCGGGAAAGCCATCTCCAGCGTATGGGATGAATACAAGAAACGAATCGAGACGGAAAACGCAGGCAAAGTACTCGACGATCTCGGAATCGAACGATACTGCTGCAGGCGAATGCTGCTGACCCATGTTGAGCTGGTGGACCTGCTTGCACCGTACCAGTGAGGAGGGGTTGTAGGGTAGCCTGGTCCATCCTATGGCGTTCGGGACGCCGTGACTTGAGTTCAAATCTCAACAACCCCATTTCTCAGGACACGGCAATTTGATGAATCCGTCAAAAAAGAACGGATAACATTGGATTCATCAAAAAAGGAATAGAACATGAACCACTCTCAGAGGGACTCTGGGAAAAAATAAAGTATAAAAATTGCATTTATTGAAATTTAAAATATTTGTTTTGAGGTGACGCAGGTGAGTGAAACCAAATTAACACGATATGAACGCGCCAGGATTATCGGTGCAAGGGCACTTCAGATTTCCCTGGGAGCCCCGGTATTGATTGATATTGAAAGAGGAGAACCAATAGACATTGCATTGATGGAATTGGAAAAGGGAGTAATCCCTATCACGGTGAAAAGAGGAGTGAAAGGAAAACAATTTATTAAGGTGTGATTAAAATGGAAAATGCCATAGATATTAAACAGGATGTAAAACAGGATACTGGTTATGAATCAATTATTCCCCAGGATGAGTATCTCACAGCGGGAATACACATAGGCACGCAGCAAAAGACAAAAGAAATGATGCGTTTCGTATATCGCGTAAGAACAGACGGTTTGTATGTCCTTGATATACAGGCAACCGACCAGCGCATCCGGCTTGCTGCGAAATTGCTTGCAAAATACGATCCCAAAAGGATAATGGTGGTGTCTGCCAGGCAGTACGGTCATTACCCCTCTGAAATGTTTGCAAAAGTAATTGGCGCAAAGGCAGTAACTGGAAGGTTTATTCCCGGGACTATGACCAATCCGAAATTGCATTTATTCATAGAACCCGATATTCTCGTGGTAACAGACCCGTCAGGAGATATGCAGGCTGTAAATGAGGCTGTAAATGTCGGGATACCGGTTATAGGTCTATGCGATACCAATAACTCTACATCCAATGTGGATATGGTGATTCCCACCAATAACAAGGGAAGGAAGGCGCTTGCATTAATATACTGGCTGCTTGCGAAGAAAACCCTTGAGGAAAGAGGCGACACTATAACTTATACAGTTGCAGATTTCGAAGCTGAGTTATAACTTATGAGGGCTCCGGCAGTTTCGGGGCAGTTCTACCCGCGCAGTAAAAACGACCTGGAACGCGAAATCAGCAGGTGCTTTGAAGGCGTTGTGCCGGGTGAAAAAGCTGTTATCGGGGCTGTGGTGCCTCATGCCGGTTATATCTATTCGGGGAATACCGCAGCTTACGTTTATTCAGTATTGCCAAAAGCTGATACTTTTGTGTTTCTCGGACCGAATCATACAGGTTACGGCTCACCCGTTTCTGTTTCCGGCGAATCATGGAGCACGCCGCTCGGGGATGTAGGCTCGGACAGCGAGTTTATCAGGGCGCTGCCGAAAAGGATAATCGACCTCGATGAGACAGCCCACAAATACGAGCATTCCATAGAAGTCCAGCTTCCTTTCTTACAGCACAGGTTCCGGGATTTCAATATCGTTCCCATCTGCATGGGAATGCAGGATGAAGAGACTGCGCTGGATGTGGGGATGGAACTGGCAGAGGCGATTCGGAAGGTCAAGAAGAAAGTCGTGATAATAGCATCAAGTGATTTCACTCATTATAAACCTGATAAAGTGGCGCGGGAGAACGATGCGTATTATATAAATTCTATACTGGAATTCGATGTCCCCGGATTTTACCGCAGGTTGTTTGAGCGCAACGCCAGCGTCTGCGGGTATGGTGCAATTGCGGCGATGCTTACAGCTACAAAGGCTCTGGGCGCAAAGAAAGCGACATTGTTGAAATACAGCACGAGCGGCGACACGACAGGGGATTTGGCTGCGGTTGTAGGATATGCGGGTATAATTGCGGAGTAAACACCCATTCGTAGAAACTTTGTTCGTCGAAAACGTAACTGAAAACTCATTTTACTTTGCCTAATATTTTCAAAATATAGTATAGAGAAGTAGGTAATGCAACAATTACTGCTGCGATTTTAACTACAGTATCGGTATCAAGGCTGGAAATAAATTGAGTAATCTTTTCCATATTGTAAACCGAATATACGATAAAAATGACCACACCCAAAAGTATTATTGGATTTTTCAAATCTCGCCAATTTAATTGGCTTTTTGTAAAATATTCATGAACTCTAGCTATTGTAGGGGTATAAGTTGAAAAATAATGATTATATTCAGCTTTAACCTCTTCAGGAGTTACAACATTTTTACCACCCAAGAGTTTTTCTAAAATCAGTGAAAATGAGTTAATCAATCCCAAATTAAATGCTTTGACACCATCTTGGTCATCGTAGAACATAACATAGCTTAGTAACAAATTGGGAGATTCCTGACTGTCTGTATATCTTAATAATACATACTCGCCATCACTCCTCTGAAATTTCTCAAGGTAAATATTTTTACTAACATAGTCAAATCCTAAAATTTCAGTAAGGAAAAATTTAATTAGATCTTTTCCCTCAGTAGCATCGTTGCTTGTGTACGAGATTGTTTTTACATTCTCAATTATCTTTTCATCAATTTGAATACCAAAAAACCTAATTAAACCATACGAAAAAAGATGAATAAAATAAGAAACAAGAAAAGAAAGTAGTAAAATCACAATTGATAATCCTTCAATATTTGGCAATTTT
>JBAQYK010000205.1:0-2632 GCA_049299995.1 Candidatus Methanoperedens sp. | reverse complement strand
TACCAGCAGGAATAGCCCTTCGGGACGGTGTACGCAGCCACAAACGCCACACAAAATACCTTATAAGTTATTATTGCCTGGATTCATTGCAACATTGCGGATAATCACACTGTAAGACCCTATACTGACAGTTTGAATCCATGTTGTTAAATGCCCTAATGTGCAACGCAAGGAATATTATTTGTATGAGCGGTTATCATGATATGAAAACTTTATCAAGTTATTCTATTTATTTTTAGAGATAACCTTTTTCCCCTCGTGTAATAATATTATTTATTCTTGCAATAAATCAGTTACTGGGTCGAAAATCCCTCACAAAAATTGGGGATTGGGTTTCAGAAACTCCAATTCCAAAATGGACAAAAATCGATACAAATAAAATAAGCCCTCACGGTGAATTGTAGCTTTGTATTCTCTCCATCTCCCGTGTTGGTATCATTGCTCTAACCTCTACTTGTTGGGTCTCTTTATCCAAAGTCTCAAATTGTTTCTCTGCATCCCGTAATATTTCTTCAAAGGATCTTCTGGAAGATACTCTCTTGTGGATTCAACTATCGTGAGTTTTGCATCACTTAAAGTTTTCGGTATCGACTTCGGGAAGAACTTTATTATTTGCCATACCGAAAACTTCGATCAAAGTCCTTGTCTCTTTATTAAGTCCACTTAACTTTCGGTGAACTTGTATTCCTTCATCCTTTCCAACGACTATATGTACTGCTTTTAACCGTTCCAGTGTTTTCATGGCTTCTTCAATGCTCACATCAAGACCGCTATTATTGATCTTCATTTTCAATAAAGATCGGAGCTGAAAAGCTGTAGAGCAAACAAAAATATTCCCTAAAACATGCTCTTTAGTTCTGACATTTTGAGGATGCAGCCCTAACACACTTTTCAGAGTTCTTATTGCCTTCTCTATCTGATCTCTCGTTCTGTAAGACTCAAGTACCTCTTTCTCATTGAGGTCAAATTCCGTAGTAACAAAAACCTGGTACCCATCATATTTATCCAGTTCATCCAATAATTTAGTTCTTTTGATGGTAAATCCGAATCCGCTCCTTTTTCCTTTCGCAACAAGGTATCTTGTAACTTTATACTTCTTTTTTATGTGTCCTATTTTTTCATCCCTTTCCGTTCTGGATTTGATTTCACCTTTCTCCACAGACTCAAGAACTAACCTAAATTCATCCTCAGCCTTGCTAATTCTTGCTTCTCTCCCTTTCTTATTTGTCTGAGCAACAGAGGCATTCCACGCCACCACATATTTTCTTCGTCCTTTAATAATGGAAGTAGCTACCTCGTTATTACCTGTATTCATCCATTCATCTCTTGGAATTTTTATCTCTTCCAGAAACTTTGTGGACTTTATCTTCGCTCTGAGGGCTACCAGATAACGTTCTTTCTTGCGATCCATGTATTTCAAGTTCTCCCACGTTGCCATTCCTCTATCGACAACCCTTGGAGCATCGAGCCCAAACTCGTTTTTCAGACATCTATCCATTGGCTTAAGACTTTTTACATCGGTTCGATTCCCCGGCCAAACTTTATGGGTGACGATAACACCTTTTTGATCCACTACAAAAGCAACCACTATCTGAAGTTTATCTTTTGTATGGCCTCTTGGATGACCGAATTCTGCAAGTATACACTCATCACCCTCAAAGTAAGTTGAAGTGAGATCAATATCGAGCCTCTCGCATTCATAACCATAAACGTGCCTGATTTTTTCGTAAAGAGAAATCTGCATTGGAATCGTATTTTCTGGTTGAAGGTAGTCCAATGCTCTTATGGCTACATTATAAGTAAATTCTTCCTGTTGTAATTTAAGAAAAAAAGGCAAATAGCTTCTCGAATACCACTCAGAAACCTGAAAATAGCTGCAGGGATCGCAATTCCTGGCTATCGCCATTATCTCTACGATTTTCCCAAGTTCAGGACCTCCGCCCTTGTAACCATGCCGATTAACGATATTGATGAAGTCTATCTCTTCGCAAACCTTATGCAGTGCCAATTCTTGCCCATAACCAAAGACATCTCCTACCTCAAATGTAGATACTGGAGACGGGAAAGAGTAACCGATAGAGTATAAGATGTCGTGGAATTTTTTAAGGATATCACTGCCTCCGATTGTGGAAATTTTATTTTCAAGTTCAATACGCTGTGGTTCGTTTAAATTATCCAATCTGCCAAGTTTGAGCAAATACTCTTGAATAATTTTGTTTTCCCTACGTTTGGATTGAACCACAGCATAGTAAATATGTTCCCTGCTTTTACATGACTTAATATGCATACTGTCAAATTGTTTTCCCTACATAAATATTTTATGGTTAAGCATATTGATTATTGTTTTCCCTACAAATTTTGACCAAGAAGCGTCAGACTATTGAATCACTAGAAAAGAGGAAAATAGTGAAGATTAAGTATTTAAGGTGATAAACTCACGATTGAATATATCTTGGAACGACAAAATACCAGTGGCATCAGCTTAAATATATTCACTATGAGTTTTTATTATTGATTATGATAACATATTTAAACTCTACTGCCAATATATGCAAAAAGGTGAAAAAAATGTGGCTTCAGATTAGATTGTATTTATTGCTTGGATTGATGTTCGCTATTGTCTATGCATTGA
>JBAQYK010000204.1:0-2114 GCA_049299995.1 Candidatus Methanoperedens sp. | reverse complement strand
GCGCGCAGGTTTATTTGAGGCAATACAAAATTATCAATTATGAAATCTAAACTTCCGGTGAATAATCGCTATAATGGCGCACCAGTACACTCCAGGCATGCGCCCTCCCGAGGTGCGACTCGGGGCGTTCATCTGCGGTTTATAAACTTCAGGAACCTCATAAAGCAAGGGGTCGCTTTATGAACGGTCTGCATGCCATAGTTGCCGGGCTTGCAGATAGCGGCGTTAAAATCGTAACAGGAGTTCCGGGTTTTCCGATAACCGAACTCATGGAGGCTGTGGGAGACGGCATAAAGCATGAATGGTCTGTCAATGAAAAAGTGGCGCTTGAGCTCGCACTCGGTTCATCGGTATGCGGAGAACGCAGCGCCGTGATAACAAAGCATGTGGGAATGAACATACTCGCAGACCCGCTTGTGACATCTGCAACGCATACCATAGGCGCGGGCGTGGTCATCATCGCGGGCGACGACCCCGGCACCCAGAAATCCCAGAACGAGCAGGATTCGCGGTTTTACGGGCTTATTGCTGAAGTTTTGGTGTTTGACCCCTCTTCGCCTGAAGCAGCTTACCTGAGCATAAAGGAAGCGTTTGAATTATCAGAAAAGGTCAGCGCCCCTGCAATAATCAGGATTTCGGACAGGATGCTGAAAAGCAAGGGAAAATTTACCAGGAAGAGAGAACCGATTTCACCGCAATACATTAATAAAAATATCTGGCGTCTTACAATGCTCGGGAAACACCAGCTATTTCATGGGAAGTCGTTTCTTGAAATGTGCGAGTATGCTGAAAGTTCTAATTTGAATATGTATAAAAAAAGAGGGAACGTGGGAATAATTTCATCCGGCTTTCCCTCATCGATGGTTGATTCCATAATACCTCCCGATTTTTCCCATTTATCACTCGGAATAGTAAATCCGCTGCCTGTTGAATTAATTAACCGCTTCATATGCGAGCATGACCGTGTGCTGATTGTTGAGGAAACCGAACCTGTCATTGAAAAACAGCTCTCAAAAAGAGTGCTTGGGAAACTGACAGGTCACATGAATTACGGAATTGTTGAAGTTGGGGACATACAAAAAGCAATTGGAAATATCCATAAAGATACTGTAATGGAAGAAATTCTCCCCCAGACCATAGATGAAAGAGGCGCACGACCTATTTGCGATGACTGCCCTTATTTGCCTCTCTATAATGCGATAAAAGAGCTGAACGTGCCAGTAGCAGGCGACCTTGGATGCTCTATTATGACCGCTTCGCCGCCGCTGTCTCTTCTTGACGCTGCGTTCTCTCTTGGCTCATCAATATCCACTGCATCCGGGTTTAACAGGAAAGGGATAGCGATAATCGGCGATTTCGGGCTTGCTCATTCGGGAATTGCCGGACTTATCAATGCTGTCCATAATAAGCATGAGCTTGTTGTCGTGGTGCTGCAAAACGAGGTGGCTGCGATGACGGGGGGGCAGGTGGCTCCTGATTTGACCGGGCTTGTGAGCTTTTATGTCAAAGATACCGAGATAATAGACCCGCAGGATAATGATTTAAAAAGCAGGCTTTTGAAAAAACTGAAAAGGAAAGGAATATCCGTGGTTCTGGCGCGGGGACGATGTCCAAGGTACTGATATGTTTTATGTATTATCAGGAATGAAATATAAGTAATACCATGACCGAAAAAATAATGATGCGTGTTGCAGAAGCCCATCACAGGGATGCTGGCAGGGATATAGCGAGAATAAACCGCGACCTGATGGAAAAACTCGATATCCTGAGCGGGGATATTATTCTTGTTGTTGGAAAAGAAAAAGCATGCGCCGTCGCAGGACCTGGTTACCCTGAGGATGAGGGGACAGAGCTGATAAGGATAGACGGGAACATCAGGACTAATGCGCGTGTAGGAATCGATGATACAATCTACATACAGAAATCAACGCCCCAGCCCGCAAAAAGAGTGGTTCTTGCGCCCACGCAGCAAATCCGATTGGTTGGAGGTCCGCAGTATTTGCTCCGCCTGCTTGAGGGAAGACCGCTGTTAAAAGGACAGCGCCTCAGGGTTGAGACTGTCAGCAATCCCCTGTCATTCATAGTCATATCAACACAACCCCAGGGCCCTGTTA
>JBAQYK010000203.1:0-1972 GCA_049299995.1 Candidatus Methanoperedens sp. | reverse complement strand
CCAGGTCTTCAAATTCCATGTCACAAATTTTCCGAAGATGCGTATGAGTATCGCTGACCATTTGTCCTTTCCTGCTGCGTGAAGTGACTGCCTTAATATTTGCCTCAGGATGCTGGGCAAGCAGGCGGAGCAGCTCGCCGCCTGTGTATCCTGAACCTCCAATGATTCCTATGTCCATGTGTGCTTACATGTTCGGGTAAATAATGATACTTTCGTTTGCAGATACACCTTCGCATATGTCCGAAGCTTCACCCATTATATTTCCGCCTGTAAAGAAAAGATGCGATTCGCACGAGCAGTCGCTGCACCCAAAGCCGGGCAAGGTTTCTGAATATTCACCGAGGAGCTTTGCCACAACGCATTCTATTTCTTCATCCGTTGGCGAAAAAACCGCGCAAATTACTTCCGAGTGCGGCAGGAGGTAATCAATATGCCATTTTCTCGTGGTGTTTTTGCCCCGCGCTACGTTGAAATGTCTTTTTACGCGTTTTTCTCCTCCGCTTCCCTGAGCTGAACCCACGTAAGAATAGTAGCCTCTACTGAAATGAAGCCTGCCCAGTTTCCCCACACGGATGTCTTTACTCTCTTTCATCCTGAGGATTAGAACATATACTCCTTTCATGATTGCTAAATAAAATTGTGACATCAAAGCTTTATGTGATAAGAATCAATCTGGCGAAGGTGCGGAGGTCGCCCAGCCAGGTCAAAGGCGCAGGATTTAGGGTCCTGTCTCGCAGGAGTTCGTGGGTTCGAATCCCACCCTCCGCATCCTCAATCCTTTAAATATTATGCAGTAAGACATAATTCTATGTTCAGGTCAAAACACCCGCGGGACATATCTTCAACGAGATAAAGTGGAGATTCGACCTTCGCACGTGTAAAATATATTACATCCACAGGGGCGCGCCCGGGAACGTTAAGGTAGTAACAGGGAGCGCCATCAAGAATATTGACAGGTCGTTTCTGGTTCTTGAAGGCGTCATGGATGATGTGTATATACCATACCACAGGATATTCAGGATTGAATTTGACGACCAGATAATATTTGAACGCCCGAAGAAGAAAAACCCGGGATATGCATTACAGGATAAAAACGAACTGGAAAGAAACCAAAACATTTAAAACGATATAGAACCCTATTTAGCCGTGGTGATTATGTAATGGACGCTAAAGATTCAAAGGTTCCTATTTATATAGCAATTCTGGTTGCAGTCATACTTATCGCAGCAGGCGGTTATTTTGTCCTGGGCGGTTCGTCAAAATCGTCAAAATCCCCGGCAGAAACACCCGTGGCGACAGCTGAAAAAACACCTTCAGCGACTTCGAAAGAAACGCCGGTAAAGACCGCTGCGTCGCCAGTGGGAACCCCTGTTGTTTCAACCGCGCCTGCAAAAATTGAGACAATAAAATGTGAATTATGCCATAAAGACGCGCAGGAACTCAAACCTCACGCCAATGGCGGCAAATTGTGTATAAACTGCCACGGCAGCCAGGTTCACAATATCCACATCGGACCGGGCACTGTAGGTCTCAGCTGTGACCTCTGCCACGGCTTCCCGCCAAAGATCCCGACAGTACAAAAAGGAGAGGGGCCGGGCACATATTCAGTTTGTGAACAATGCCATGCCGCACCCCCCGATTCACTCAAACCAAGTAAAGGCGACCTGATAGTAGTTCATCTGTCAAGAGGCAAATACTGTACAAACTGCCATGGAACCGACATCGGTGCCATCCATATGGCATCAATTACCAATGCAAGTAAAATATAAATAAAAGGGTTAACGCCCTTTTTTTTATTTACTTTCAGGTTCAGAATGAATAAATTAGAACCGAGCGAGAGATTGTTTGCAGGAGTGGTTTTAATAGTAATGGGACTTGTGGGTCTCGTGTATAGATTAACCGGCTATGGCATGGTAATCGGTGATATAAGAACCGGCTCTATGTTTTTTGGAGGGGGCTATTCTCTGCTTTC
>JBAQYK010000202.1:0-2765 GCA_049299995.1 Candidatus Methanoperedens sp. | reverse complement strand
GCATTGTCCTCTATGTAATGAACGATGTTATCCTTGATAGCATCCATACTTTCTTCGCTGGCGCCGCTCATGAATCCAAACCCGGGCATGTCAGTAATCTGTATATTCTGATAAGGAATTTTCAGGGGTTTTCTTGTCACTCCGGGAAGCTTGCCTACCCTGAGCTTCTTTCCGGTGAGCGCCCTGATAAGAGTGGATTTTCCCACGTTTGAGCGCCCCACGAATACGATTTCTTTCATTAATTTATTCATGATAACGCATCATCCATGTCATGTAAAAAAGCATCGAGTTCTTTTTCAGGGATGCGCGCGCCTCCGGCGAAGGGATGTCCTCCTCCTGTACCGCCGTGTTTTAGCGAAACACGACGCAGTATTGTATTTAAATCAACCCCGCCATTCCTGAGGCGGATGCTCAAATCATAAACCTGTTTGTGCGCTCTGTGCTCGCAGGATATACCAACAAGCGCCTCTCCAAAAGAGGCGGCATATATTGCAGCTTTTGACATATACCCGTTAATATCGATAACATAGGCAAGATTTCTTAACTTCACCACTTTTTGCCTGACATGGACCCTTATCTCTTCCTCTTTTCTTGAGGCAATTATTGCGGCTTCAAGAAGCCCCTCTATCCGGGTAGGCGGCATATCCTCTGAAAGCGCATCCAATATCCGTCTTTTATAATCGTAATCCCTGCCTGCAAATGTTATACCCTGTATCAGTGTCCCGGCGTAAAAATATAATGTTCTTATATCCCAGTCGTGCTCCCATTTTTTTACAACCGCGGTCTGGCTGAAATCCCCTATGGCGCCATATATCGCAACACGTCTCATATCGCGGCTAAGTTTTCTCTCAAAAATGCGGTATGCCTGCTCCGATGCTGAACAGGTATCGTGGTAAAACCAGTCGGTATTATATCCCTTTTCAGGCAGAGGATGATGGTCTATATAATATATTTTTGAGACTTCTGCAAGATCATTTAGCTTTTTTTTCAGGTGCGCGGAGGTTTTTTCATCAATTGCAATGTCGCATATCACGATGTTGTCATAGCTTTCAGCGAGGTTATTCAATTCGCCGAGCAGGCTCACAGGACTTGTAAAAAATACAGTTGAATCAGGAAATGCGCTCTTAACAATAGCACCTGCGCATATACCGTCGCAATCTCCATGAGTAAATATGATTGAACTCATCTGCGCCTGTGAACTGCCGCAAATATCAACACAATGATGGCAAACACGGAATCAAAACCCGGTGTAATCGGGGTTGGAGTAGGCTCAGGAGTACCTGTAGGCGATGGATTTGCGGTTCCCTGTGGAAGCAGCTCCTTGAGCTTTCGGATTATTTTCTGTAAATACGGTTCTTCGGTTACCTCTGGCGGAGGGGGGGTCTCCTGCGGCGTGGGTGTGGTATTGGTTGGACTCACAGTCTCGGTTGCAACTGGAGTCTCTGTTGGGACGGGTGTAATTTTACTTTGATCTATCACAGTAATGACAGGTCTCTCGGAGCTTAATACCGACCGTGTTATTCCTTTGTATTCAACTCCGGTATAGTTAGCCACGGCAGCAGGCAATTTAATCTCTCCTTCCTGATTCATCCTGATGATATAGCTGAACCCCTGCGGTGTGTTCAACTCTAAAAATGTGGACGCAAGATTGGTCGAACCGCTAACAAGGCTTACGCCTTCGGGTAATGAATCTTTGACTTCAGCCTTTGTGGCTATATTACCGACGTTATTGATACTCACAGTAACAGTAACGTCTTCGCTTATGTTTACAACCGTCTTATCCACTGTCTTGTTCAGGATTATTTTTGGACCATTGACAATGACCGTGGTTGTTGCGGATGTCGCGCTATATTGTTTATTATTAACTGTGTATTGTGCAGTAACAGCCGGAATGGTGAAACCGTTGAGGTTTGTTTCAAGAGGTTTTATGGAATAGGTAGTACTCCATTCCTGTCCCGGTTTGAGCGGAGGTATGTCCCACTGGAAGGATGTGTTGGACTTTAACTCAAAATTTTCACTCATGCTGTCTGTGACATGGATATTATACATATCAAACATCCCGCCGTTTCCAACAGTAATCCTTACAGGTACGATGTCCTGGAGATATATGCGGTCTTTCACAGCTTTGCTTATAGCAAAATAATTACTTTTTGGTGAAACAGTTATGGTTGTAGAGGTTTTTGCTGCCTTATATTCAACGTCCTTTACATCAAAACCCCTTGCATCCACACTCAGAGTATATGATTTCTCGTCAATAAGTTCCGGAACAACCAGTATGACCTCAAAACTCTGGCTGGCCCCAGCTTCCAGCTTCTGGTAATACTGGTGAAGCTGGCTTGTATCGCCGCCGCGAAGCTGCAGTTCGCCTGTATTGAGATACACATCAATATTTTTTGTTCTTGCCTCGCTATTTGTTACCGTGACTTTTGCAGTAATTGTCTGGTCAGTATAAGAGGTATATGCGCTTTTATCTGTTGTAACCGCAACTTCAAGTTTTGGCTTTGCTCTTATCTGGATAGATATGGTTGCCCATGGCGGTTCGGTAGAATAATATTCATATACCCACCCTCTGGCGTTCTTTGCGGGGAACCCGGTGGCGGATATCTTTACTTCATAATCCGGGTCGATATAAGCCTCACTTTGAAGATTCATGATAAGTTCTTTGATGAGGACCCCGTTTTTATAAATCTCAAGCATGACCATAGGGTCCACATCGGTTTCAGGGATAATATTCCCGTTGATATCTTTTATTCCAGGCACAGGAG
>JBAQYK010000201.1:0-6416 GCA_049299995.1 Candidatus Methanoperedens sp. | reverse complement strand
ACCTGGTTTCAAGGATGAAGAATGTTTGATTTTTTAAAAAAACCGAAAAGTGATGCTAAAATAAATGTATCCGATGATCTCACCGTTGATTCGAATAACGCCCCTGTTAATAAACTGGAAAATGTGCCTGTAACTGTATCTGTCCCTCAACCTCCTCCAGCCGAAATCATTCCTTATAATGACAAGACGCGGTTTGAAATAGACAAAAGAATTGAGTGCTTTCTAAAATTAAACCCGGAAAGACCTTATAATTTACAACCTATTAAATTTGATCGGGAAAAAAAATGCCGCTGGAAATATGCTGATAGGATAGGTATACCTTCTGATTCAGAAGTAACCGAGGAAAAGTTCTGGTTAGCTTACATCAAAGGATATGTAAAGAATGTTCTTAAAGACGAAAAAGACAGGAAAACCCTTCTTCATAACTCGCAGGCTATTGACAACACAAATACATTAATCGACCAACAAATCAACCAGCTCAATGGAGTATTAGTTTTTATATCTGGCATGCATGAAAAAATAAATGGTATGGATGCCCGGCAGCAAGAGTTTGTTAAAAGCATTTCATCTCAACTGGATGAAAACCCGGTTTTAAAAATAGTCGAAAATACATTTGTATTTGAAGGAAAAGAATACTCTGTAACCCCCAAAATGAAAAGTATCTTGGTGGAATTATCAAAAAACTCCAGGTGGACAACCGCAAAAAAGCTGTCTGAGAAGACCTCTGAAAACGAACATTATATAAGCAAGGCACTAATACGTCTTAAGGATAAAGAGTACCCAATAATCAGCTATACCGCAGGCGGTAAACGATACTGGGCACTTGAAAAAGGACATAAAGAAAAAGGAAAAAAGGGAAATATTATATCTGAAAATCCGGAAAACAAGTCAGAATTACTTCTTCACGCCCTGCGCCAATATAAAGAGAACAACGGGCGCCCGCCCACTGCAACTGAGATTTCTAATCAATTGAAATGGGATATATTTTATGTCAAAAATGAACTGAAGAGCTTGCATTTAAGTGGAAAAATAAAGAAAGAAAAAATAGTTATAGACTGGAAAACACTAAAAGTCTGGACGGTTGAGGAGAAAAAATGACTTTTCATTATGAGCCCCCCACGGGTGAAACAATTGATGCCGTGCATGTTGAAGAAATATCATGTGTAATTATAGCGAGTATTGAGGTTGAGAATGCTGTAAGTGAGGGAATCCCATGCAGCGATGAAACGATCGATATTCTTTCCAGGCAGATTGAACGAAAACAAACAGTGGTTAAAAAGCTTGAAGCAATGATCGAAAAAACAGAAACGCTCAATAATCTGAATAGAAACACACTTGCGTCTCTGGAAGAATTGCATTCTAATATCAAAAAGCGCATCGTTGAAGCTGAGGATATAAACGCCAGTTTGGGTAGATTGGCCGCTGTTAAAGGAAACTCTTCCGGGAAGAAATAATTTGCCAAAGCAGGGGTAGACTGTAACATGCCGGCACCAAAGAAAGCACATGATGAAATGATATCCCGCAGTAAGTACAGGATTGAATCGATTTTTAAAGTGGTTGAAGCAAGAAAAGAAGCTGCATTAACTTCAAATTTGCCTCATAATCTTAGCATGGGAGAAGAAAGGGTTGATTTGCTGCTGCGTATTTTGTACAGTGAGAAAATATACAATCTGCCTGTAGAAATCGAAACTCAGGAAGGTAATATGTTCCAGATAGAGAAGAACATTGGTAAATGTGTTGAGACTTTTGGCGGCATGTTGGTAGTACCAAAATCGTCGATGATTCCATCTATCAAGCAATTACTGAAAGAAATACCTATAAAATACAGTAAGCGCACAAAGGTACTTAGTTATGCTTTAATGCAGACCAGGAATAATACCAGTGACAGAATAATCAAAGAAGCTATTGAACAATTGCTTCCTGTATTATCCTCTACACGAACTTTTTTTTAAAAAGGATTGAATGAATAGAATATAAATAAATGAGAGGGGGGTCGCCCTCTCGCAACATATTTTTGACATATTACGATTTGTTTAGTACAGTGGTTTTTTTCTTTCTTTGTACTTCTTTCTTTGTACAGCTCCTAATTCAGCAAGCCGGTTATCAAGGTCTAATTGTTCCTTGTATGTCATGCTATTTCGAATTCGCATGATTTTTGCGGATCCTTCTAGAGATGTCATGTTTTACATCTCGGGTATATTGAACATATAGACCTGACATTCATGACACCAGCCACTTATTAGATACTCTTTTTGTTCTATTTCAGTGGCGAATCCCTCGACAGCCGTACCGCATCGGGTGCATTTCTTAGCACGGATAGTCTCCGCGCGGTGAGGACACACTATGGCGTCCATCGGTCTGGTTTTCACGTTGCTGACATCTGGTACTGGGAACGGATATGTGTTCATTCTTCATCACCTCGTTCAAAACCCGTTAAACGTATACGGGTCGCACCAAAACTGCTCATAAGACATGCAACAATCATCCTGCTCTACTTGTGGTTGGTTACTGCATTTCAGACACGGGTTTGATGCCCATGCGCGCATGGTTAGTCTGCCGTCACGCATACGGAGCTCAACTTTTGCCTTATTTAGGTTCCATCTGGTGGTTATAATGGACATGCTTTTTCCTCCTATACCAGCAGGACATATGCCAAAGCATACATCCCGATAACGATTAATGTAGTAAATATTACTACAGCACCATTTCTGGTCATATATCCTCATGCGGCTTGCTCATGCAAGCAGGGCACGTGCATCCAGGATCGTGAAGTTGGTTTTCCAACCATGTTTGAACGTCGGCGCTGTAAAAACTATCTCCAACATAGAAAAGGATGGTTGAGATGTTTTTCATCTCAGCACACTCCTTTCCGCTGGAGCCAGCATCCCATACAGACCGCCGGGGTTTTGAACTTTTTTGGAGTCCAAAACTTGTCTGAATAGGGTAGCCGAAAACTCTGGAGCTGTCCATCCAACCAATCGGCGATCATTTTCTGATCACTCTTTGTGGGAGGGTTCTTCAAGCCCTTTGCCGCGCGGAACCCTTGCAGGAAGCTGGTGAGCTGAGTCACCGCATCTTTTTTCTCCGTTTTTGAGACGGAGTTGAAGATGTTTGTGACCAACTCCTCAACCTCCCGAACGGTTCCGAACCAGCCGATGGAATCCAAATCCACAAGCGGGTCTTTGAGTCTATCCATGTGGTCTTCCCACATGAACGACTTTGGCACCACGTCCCACGGCATTATACCGCCGGACATCTGGTACATGAACTCATGTACCAAGTGATCCAGGAGATGGCTCCGGTAGATGTTTCTACATCCTTGTAGAACCATCTTTGCATCAGAAACCACTTTTTCAGTGGATCTGATGAGAATATTAGCGTTCATCACGCTTACATCCTGGGTCTTCCTTGAAGGCCAGACCCCGTCCCCAGCCTGGCGCCATTTGGCGCACAGGTTGCAGCGGGGGGTTTTCTTCCTCAGTTCCGGGTACCTCATAGAGGTAAACCAGCCGCATTGGTGGAATTCCTGCGCCGCGTTTGCCTCGTCACGGACCTGCTCCAATCCCTCCTGCAGTACTATTTCCTCCTCAGGAGACAGGCTTTCGCCCATCTCTTTGCGGGAGATCAGTACCGCAAGGGGTACGTGTGTTGCGCGGACACGCTCTTCGCGCTTCCGTGAAGCCTCCGCCAGGATTTCATCTTGTTGGAGCATTCTGCGCTCCAGTTCGATGAAGTCAACTCTCTCGCCTGGGGCGAAGAGGGTCGAGACCGAGGGTTCCTCATCGGGAACATGACCATAGTCCCCGGTTTGGGAATTATAGTCATGCTCCTGCTCGGAGAGAGATTGGTTGTCTCTCCAATCGAGGTCACCGACCTCGGATTCGAATTCATCTACGGGCTGGGGCGCCAGTTTCCTGGAGCCCATCCTTGCCGCCCTGTGACAAACGTCACAGGAACCGTCGCAGTTATGGCACAGCGAGTGTGCCCTTATGCGAGGGGTATCGAAGAATTTATACGATTCCATCCTTTGGGAACCGTATATTCTGGAGACCGCGCAGCCTCCGTTCATGACCTGAGGAAGAACTTGTTCTTCCACTGGGTTGATGGCTACAAAGCCAAAACCCTGTGCTCTGGCAAAGTTCTTCAGCGCCTTTTGGGTGCTGAAAAAATCCTTTCCAAGGATCTCCCGTGCGGAGTCCTTAAAAAAGATGGTGCCTCGTGTTGCCACGATAACACCATTTTTTATTAACCTTTCAATCTCACTGCCCTTTCCACTACTTATGTAATTGTGGGAGCATCAAGATCGAATTTTGCTGCAGGCATGGAAGTGGTCATTTAAACCAGCCCCATTATAGCCAACAGTCCAAATCCCAGCATACTAAATGCCGAGATAAAGACCAAGGTCTTCATAGGCTTGAACACATCGGGAGTGCTCATGCGGATATTCTTATTCACCGAACACGATGAAAGAACATAGCCGACAAATCTTTCGACTACTGTACCGCTATCTTTGTTTCCAAAAATAGCACTTAACGTATTGTTTTCTTTACTTTCCATAATGTATGACTCCTTTATTTTTTTCATTCATGCAAGCCTTAAAAGGTGCAAGCACCAAATACGACTAAACACAAATGAAATTTTGAACAATATTAGCATTATTTTCAAAAGGTAAATATGTTTCGCTTAAAAAAAGTTCATAATGCACATTAAAATGAATTGGAGCCTGCAGGGACATACCCCGCAGGATTGTCATACAAAATGGATTGTTTTCACAACACATTTTACAGGTTGTTCAGACCTGCACTATTTCCTATAATACTCTTGATATTTAAAAATTGTGGTCATGTTTTTTCAACCATTATTAATAAGAATTGAAAAATCCCTTGCCTATTTGTCAAACCGGTATCAATAGGAATGAATTTGACAATAGTTAGTTTTTGTCAAGTAGATTGTCAATTTGTCAAACCAGCATCATCAGGAATGAATTTGACAAAACTATATTTTTTGTCAAGTTGTCAATTTACAGAAATAGGTTCAAAGGGGCATGCAAGTTCCCAAGGTCAGTGAATATAACAAGTTCGGGATTCCTGTCTGCTATCTTATTAAGCGCAGCCACATCCAGTTGTTTGACAACGCTCCGATAATATGTGTCATGAAACCTTAAATACAATAAAAAAGCATATTGTACCCGATACATATGTCCGCAAAAAGCGCTTCCATCGAACCTCAGATAACTTTTGCTGAACTGGAGTATTACCTGGACAGGTTCAGCGAGAGACAGATAGAAAACACCGAGATATATAATCTGACAAAAAGACTCGCAGACGGAGCGCTCCCGAGCTATCAGGATGAATTTGATAAAAGATGGGAAAGCTTCTACCTGCCGGTAAGGAGAAAAGGAAAACTAATAGCTCTGCCGTTTGGCATCCTGGAATACAAAAAGGAATTCTTTGTACACTTCCATCTTCTTGGAAGATTGCAGATCAAAAGCGGAAGAAGAAAAGAGGAAGAGTTCTATAAACACATTTTTTCAGAGGCGCTTAGATTCATGCCAGCAATCAAAGCTGATGGAAAAGTTTTGGAGAAACTCGTACCCTATGATTTTCGTACGGGAAAGATCAAAGGATTGTACCTTATGGAAAAGGTGCTTTCAAAAAGTAACAAGGAAAAAATGCTGAAGGATTACGCAGAGTATGTGGAGATAAATCAAAAAGTTCGGGAGATTTCTTTTAATGAGTACTTGAAGGCAGCAAGCATCTGCTACAGCGCCGCGTTCAAAAAAGAGGCAAAAAGCCTTTTCCCTCTTGAAATGTATAAAAGGTGGGCTGACAAAAGGGATGGAGGAATGCTTTCCATCAAGGACTGGAACGACAAAAAAGAATTTATGGATTGGCTCCAAAGCGGCGTGCACGGAGGCTCGCATCCGTTTGAAATAGTGTTCAGCTGGCACAGGCATGGGATACACCTCTATCCTCCTTCCTCCTACCAACCTTACTACAGCCTCAGGGTAACAAACTATGCGTATGCCCTGCAATTTGTCAAAATGGCTAAAGCGCTGGTTAAAGAAAAAATCCCTTTCAGGGCTGACGAGTTGAAAAACGTGCTGGACTATCTGGCAGGAGAGACCTATTTTACGGTAAATAGCTACGAAGAGCACAATTTCTGGTACATACCCTCCAGAGAGTACAAGAAAAAGTTTTTTCGACATATTGAATGGGACATAATAAAAATCCCAGAATGGAAGAATGGCTAAATGGATTTTGCAGAACTAAGCATTCAGGAACGGTGATTCATGATAATCAATCCTCCGCAAGTTCAAGACGCCATCAATTATCATCAGTTTTTTGAGGCGCAGTTTCCCAATTATAGGCACGAACTTCACCAATAAATTCTTTAAGACAACTTTCAAGGACGGC
>JBAQYK010000200.1:0-3872 GCA_049299995.1 Candidatus Methanoperedens sp. | reverse complement strand
GAGATCAAATTTAGCCAAATACAATGCGTAAAAATCCCGGCTCAACTCAAAGTATCTTTATGTAAGCCTGGTCTTGAGATGCTTGAAACCAAGGATCATAACATTCTTATTGAGCGAATTCCGATATTCATAGAACAATACACAATTATGTGGGAAAAAGATGAAGTTCTTGCACCTGAGGATTTCCCAGTTATCGATGATGATGATTGGAAGATTGGAAATCCCGGTTCTAAAGTTTTGGAGAGAAATTTCAAGAGAATTGGAATTGATAAAATTTGGCAAGAAATCGATTCAAAAAATGGCACCCTTAAAGGGGACCTAGATGCTTTGGTCACAAGGCGGAATTCCATAGCGCATGGCGATCTCGACTCGACGGCTACATCCGGCGACGTCAAACGTTATGTAAAATCGATTTTTGAATTGGTAGGACGATTAGATGGAATGACTTACCGCCATCTTCATAACGTGACATCTGTAGATCCAGATGCTTTAAAGAGCTTGATCGAAAGTTATTATTCTAAAATTGATAGCGAATTTGCTTAATGCTCAAGCCAATCGGGCCGCGAGAACAAGTGTACTTTAAAATTAAAATTTTGCACCCGACGCAGTATTGGCTTTTATTAATCTACTACCTCCTCGCCTTCTCACCCAGCTCCTCCTTCTCATAGCCCTTCGCAATCAACTCCACAGCCTCAAGCGCCCTCGCAGCCCGTCAAGATAATCGCGCACATCAAGATATGTTTAGAAAATCAGGTTCCCAACTATAATAGAAAAAAAGAGATAAAGTAATATCCGAGCCAATCAGAATATATCCTTGAAATTATTATCTGGATAAATCATGGAAAAAGCATTCGACCCGGAAAGTATCACCGGGCTTAAAGAGGAAGACGCTGCCAGGAAACTCAAAGAAGAAGGTTATAACGAGCTTCCGTCCCAAAAAAAGCAGGGCATGTTTTCCATATTATTGAATATTTTACTTGAACCGATGCTGCTTTTGCTTTTAGGCTCGGGTTTGATATATTTGTTACTCGGTGAAGTAAAAGACGCTTTAATGCTTCTCCTGTTCGTGTTTGTGGTTTTCGGGATAACATTTTACCAGGAGAGAAAGGCAGAGCGGGCTTTAGAGGCTTTAAGGAACCTGTCAAGTCCGCGGGCGCTTGTGATAAGAGACGGAAAGCAAACGAGAATATCCGGGCGGGAGGTCGTAAATGGCGATTTTCTGTTACTCCGGGAAGGAGACCGCATCCCTGCCGATTCTGTATTGCATTTTTGCACAAATTTCATGGTCGATGAGTCCATGCTTACAGGCGAATCCATAGCGGTCAGGAAATCAGAATGGGACGGCAAAACCCGGTACATGCAGCCCGGCGGGGAAGATTTGCCCTTTGTATATTCCGGGACGCTGGTAATACAGGGGCATGGGATAGCGGAAGTTACTGCAACGGGGATACATACCGAGATGGGTAAAATCGGCAGGGCTTTGCAGGCAATTAACCGGGAAGAGACTTTACTTAAGAAAGAAACAAAGCTCGTAGTACGCAATTTCGCGATTGGCGGGCTGATACTCTGTACTTTGGTCGTGATAATCTACGGATTGACGAGAGGCGATTGGTTAAAGGGATTACTGGCCGGGCTAAGTTTAAGTATGGCGTTGATCCCGGAAGAGTTTTCAGTGGTTTTGCTGATATTCTTGAGCCTCGGGGCATGGAGGATGTCAAAAAGACAGGTTCTAACAAGGCGCATGCCAGCTATCGAAACTCTTGGCTCGGCGACGGTTTTATGTGTCGATAAAACCGGCACCCTGACAATGAACAGGATGATTCTGAGTTCCCTGTACTCGCAGGGTGAATACTATGATGCTGTGAAAAACGGGGACATGCCGCTTCCTGAAATGTTTCATGAACTGCTTGAGTTTGGCTATCTGGCAAGCCAGAAGGACCCGTTTGACCCTGTAGAGAAAGAAATAAAAAAAGGCACCGAGCAATTCCTTTCACACACAGAACACGTACATCAGAACTGGAAACTTGTCTGGGAGTACCCCCTCTCCAAAAACCTGCTGGCACTATCAAACGTATGGGAATCTTACGACAGGCGAAAGCATGTTATCGCAGCCAAAGGCGCTCCCGAGGCAATAGCGGAGCTATGCCACATGCAAGAGGCGGAAAAGAAAGAGCTGCTGTCCCATGTGCAGAGGATGGCTGACAGCGGATTAAGGGTTCTCGGGGTGGCAAAATCAAGTTTCCAGAGGGATGCATTGCCCCAAATACAGCACGAGTTTGAGTTTAAATTTATCGGGTTGCTTGGTTTTGTCGACCCTGTCCGGCCAGGTGTGAGGGAGGCGGTCGCAGAATGTTATTCCGCAGGTATAAGGGTCATTATGGTCACCGGGGATTATCCGGGAACTGCCAGGCACATAGCGCGGGAGCTCGGTTTAAAAGACCCTGACAAATATATAACAGGCGCTGAACTTGCCGGAATGGATGAGAGAGAGCTTGCGGGTAAAATCAAGACCACAAATATTTTTGCCCGCGTCGTGCCGGAGCAAAAACTGGCTATCATAAATGCCCTGAAATCCAATGATGAGGTTGTTGCGATGACGGGCGACGGGGTTAATGACGCCCCGGCATTGAAATCAGCCCACATAGGTATTGCTATGGGTGAAAGGGGCACCGATGTCGCTAGGGAGTCGTCAGCGATAGTCCTCCTCGATGATAATTTTTCGTCCATCGTTTCAGCGGTCAGGCTTGGCAGGAGGATTTTTGATAATCTTAAGAAAGCCGTTTCCTACATTTTTTCAGTTCATATACCGATAGCAGGGATGGCGCTCTTTCCAGTATTATTCAAATTACCCCAGGTGCTATTGCCTGCTCATATCGCATTTCTCGAACTGATAATAGACCCGGCGTGTTCAACGGTCTTTGAGGCTGAACCCGAAGAGAAAAACATCATGGAAAGACCGCCGCGGAATTTGAAAGAAAAGTTGTTCGGAAGAAAAAGCCTGATTGGAAGCCTGTTTCAGGGAATAAGCGTTCTTGCGGTTGTAATCCTTGTTTTTCTCCTGGCTCTGTATCTGGGCAAGGGAGAACTGGAAGCCCGCACCCTTACATTCACAACGCTTGTAATCGCAAATCTTACCCTGATAGTAGCCAACCTCTCATGGTCAGGGAACATAATCAAGACAAATTATTCGGAAAACAAGGCATTATGGCTGGTAATTGGAGGGGCGCTCTTGATTCTCGTCCTGGTGCTTTACGTGCCTGCCTTGAGAGACCTTTTCCATTTTTCGGCGCTGCATCTTGAAGACCTGCTTATTGTGTTCGCTGCGGGAATTTTAAGTGTGGTGTGGTTCAAGCTGCTTAATGTACGATTGAAATAACAATGAAGTGGGCTATCAATGCCTCTTTAAGCAGTGAATCATAAAATAGCGCCGCATTCTAATAAAACTTATAACTGGTGAGTATACCACTCCCCAACCCGCCTGTGACACCGACCCAATAGTTAAATAGAACAGGTAGTTGATATTTCAAACGGTGTATAAGATTATACCAGTGTTATAACATTTAAAGTTGAAATTGTTTCAAAGCGCGGTTTTTCTCTTAACCTTCTCGACTTCCTTCAATATCATGTCAATCCCGCCCCTGACAATCGCCTCGAACTTCTCACCGCGCATGCTCGCCCTGTTCAGCGTCTCGCCAAGTTCAAGAGGAAGCGCAATATCAACCCAGTTATCCCGTACCCTGTGAAGCAGAGGCTTTTCCAGCATCTCTCTCGCTTTTTCATTAGCCTTTGATGCGGTCTCATTATCCTTGAATTTAACAGGTACATGCAGTGTCAATGAGGTAATTTTACCGTCTTTTTCTTTCGGCGTATAT
>JBAQYK010000199.1:0-2136 GCA_049299995.1 Candidatus Methanoperedens sp. | reverse complement strand
TCGTCAGAGAGTACCTTGATGTTCTTATCAACTGCCAGGTCGGCAATCTCTTTCAGGGTATTTTTTCCGTACACCCCGCCTGTAGGGTTACAGGGGCTGTTTATTACAATGAGCTTTGTTTTTTTTGTGATGTATTCAGATAGCCCTGAAGGTGTGAACCCGTTTTCCCGGTTTGTAGGCGCCCAGATGGCTTTTGCCCCGGCAAGTTTTATGCATGGCTCGTAGGATACCCAGGCAGGGTCAAACAGTATCGCCTCATCTCCTTCCTCAAGCACGGAAAGGATGACTTCAAAGATAGCCTGCTTTGCCCCGGGAGTCGCGATTATATTGCCCGCCTTTGCATCGATATTATTCTCTTTTTTCAATTTCTCGGCTATAGCCCGCCGCAGTTCCGGGATTCCGGGAGAGGGAGTATAATGAGTCTCTCCGCGGTCAAGTGATGCCTTTGCGGCATCAGTGATATGTCCGGGTGTTGCAAAATCAGGCTCCCCGAGGCTGAAGCTTATTATGTCCTTGCCATGGCTTTTTAATTCACTTGCAAGATTTGCTATTCGAAGCGTTGCAGACTCTGTGATATTTTGCAGTCGTTTTGCGGTCATAAAGTGTAACTCACACAGTAATTTTCTTATATTTAAGCCATTCTAAAGATTTACTATTTAACAAAATCGCTCTCAAGCTTGAGAGAATAGAAAAAAATCGATTCGCCTTCCCTGACATCCTTCCAGAGGTTTTTGTCCACGCAATCCACGCCCAGTTCCTTGACAAGACCATCGTAGGTGACGGCAGCTATTTTATCAATGTTTACGGCTATGCTCTCAAGCCTGCCACTGTTTGCGATTCTTACCCTGTATACCCCTTTATTGAAGAATTTTGGAGATATCAGCGTGCTCTTGCCATGTTCTCTTGCTTCATTTATTTTAAACTCGTCCATGTCCAGAATGTGCCCGATTCTTTCAATGTCCAGTTTAAATGAAGTCGTGGAGTTCAACACTATCACTCATGGGTATGTACTTGCGTATATTTAATTGTTAGTCCCTTTAGTCCCCGTATTTAAATACGGGGTCTCATATGTAGTCTCATACAGGGTCTCATTCGGGATCTTCATCCGAAAGCGGTATCTCTATTTCCATCAATTCTTCTGCAATTTTAACATCCTCAAATACATCTTTTGCATCTTTCAATAACGGCTCTGTACTTTCAGAGTACCTTGAACTGATATGGGTTAATATCAATTGTTTTACTTTCGCCTTTTTTGCAAGAAGAGCAGCCTCCTTTGTGGTTGAGTGTTTTGTTTCAACTGCCCAGTCTTTAAGCTCATCCGAAAGAGTGCCGTCATGGATAAGTAAATCCGCTCCTGCGCTTTCTTTTTCAATAGATTCACAGGGTCTCGTATCTCCGCTGTAAACGAGTTTCCGCCCGGGTCGGCTCTTTCCAATAACCTGTGACGGTAATATTGTCCTCCCGTCTATTATAACCGGTTCGCCTTTCTGGAGTTTTGAAAAAAGGCGACCTACCGGAACTCCAAGCTCAATTGCTTTTTCCCTGTTGAACCTCCCTGTACGTTTTTTCTCTAAAAGGGCATAACCAAGACTGGGAATACCGTGGTCTGTTGCGATTGCTTTTATCAAATAATCACCCCTCTCAACAATATCCCCGTCTCCAAGCTCATGGGAATTTATCTCAAAGCCGAGTCTGTAGTAACCGAGTTGTACCAGCAGGGTAACAAACTGTTTTGTCCACGGCGGACCATATATTTCAAGAGGTTCGGTTCTTCCGTTAAACGACATTGTCTGTATAAGCCCGGGGATTCCGAGGAAGTGGTCTGCATGGAAATGAGTGATAAAGATGGAATTGAGCTTCATCCCGGTCTTTGCTCGCATCATCTGCTGCTGTGTACCCTCGCCGCAGTCAAAGAGCAAAAGCTCTCCTTCCCTGTTGATTAATATTGCAGAAGGGTTGCGGTTCGTTGTAGGAAGAGTACCGCCTGTGCCGAGAAAAGTTACGCGAAGCATCAGGTGCTTATTTGTGTTTGTGCTTTAAATAATTCACTTATTGGAAAATTGTAAAAAATATCCCGCCTCCCAGACTCGAACCGGGGACTTCGCGGTGCCTGCGCGGTAATTTGTGCATAAACAT
>JBAQYK010000198.1:0-3603 GCA_049299995.1 Candidatus Methanoperedens sp. | reverse complement strand
GATATGCATGCTATGCCATAATGCCACTTTATCAGGTTCGTTTACGCATACGGGAGTAGTTATCAAGGTATGCGATGATGACAGGTGCCACGGCAACAGGAATTATTTCTATAATAGTCCGGCACTTGTTGGAAGTACCTCGAATATCACTGCTGCGGGGTATAATCTCAGCCAGGCGAATGTACATCAGCCATTTTATCTCGATGCCAGCAACCAGTCATCAGGTTATGCAACAGGTCTTTCGTTCGGGCAGTCCCCGGGCAATGAGAACGACTCAAGCGGTTTTATCTCAAGGGGGCACTGGACTTGCGAGGGATGCCACACCGGAACAGTAGTAAATGTCACCATAATCCAAGCGCCGGTCTATAATCACTCAGACCCCAACGCTGCCCAAAAGAGATATTAAAATTCTCCGACACCGCGTTCAGGTTCTTCCACAATCTCATCCATTTTCATCTCATCCCATTTTCTCTCGCCCAGCACAACCTCAAATTCCTGCGGCGTAAGGATGGGAACATGAACTCTTTCAGCGTCGTCGATTGTGATTCTCGGGCATGCGGTATTTACATACGCATCAACTTTAAAGGCGAGCAATTGTTCAGGTGTAACTAAATCCATTACTATGATATGCGCCTCAACGCCATGCTTATTTGCATTTTCCACAAGCCGCTGCGCAAGTCTTATCCTGTTCTGCCCGATTTTTGTAGAAACGATAATGCCAAAGACTTTTGCAGACATCGACATTGCGATATATCCACCCCGCTGCCGCAGGAATTTTTCAGGAACAACCTCGACTGCCTGATTCAGGTACGGGTCAGCCGCAATCACCCGTTTCCCTGTGGCAATTGCAACCCCGAGCGGGTGAAAAAATCCGCTGCCCACATAGAGAATCTCCTCACAATCGACGCGCGCTGCCGAAAAATTACATCCGATGACCTGCCCCGGGTAACTTACCCTCAAATCTCCTTTTCCAATAATTGTTTCCATACCATTTTCCTTTAAAAATCCGGAGATTTCTTCCAGTTTATGGATATGCTGGACTGTGGTTATAATGCCGATTTTCCGGGTTTTTAACATGGGAAGCGCTATATTTAAAACAGGTAAAACGTCAACATTTGAGCGCGTTTCAATAAAAACCACATTATCATAATTACCCATTACGGCATGCCCGAAATGAAAAAGCATATCGACCCTGTCTGCAAGGACAGTGTCAACATCACATGCTCCAAAACAGGGATTGCCTGAAATAATTACACATGCTCTGGTTTTTTCTTCGATATTCCGGGCAATATCGATTGCCCGCCTCTTAAAACCTTCAGGAAATTGCAGCCCTATTTTTTTGCAGTTTTTCTCTTTTATGATTTTAAATACACGTTCCAGATCAAAATCAAATTGTTCCATTACAATCAATCACAACTTCCTGGCTATTATATAAGCTTCTTTTTTTTCGGGCTCCAGTATCTGGATAATTTCCAATCCAAGGGACGACAGTTTTTTCAGGACAGGTTCCCAGTCCCTGTCTTTTGGCAATTTCAGTACCTGCAGGAGCATACCTCCGCGTTTTAATGCGGTAAGTATGTTCTCAAGCGCCTTTATGGAGGATAAAGGACTTGCAGTGATGTCCATGAGCAAAACATCAAATTTCCCGCGTTCAAAGGGCATTGTAAACGCGTCCCCGAATTCAACTGTAATATTGGGATGTTCATGGGCGAGCTTTTTGAGTTCGGAGCGAAACTCCCGGCTGAATTCGACGCCGTGGACATGGGACGCTATCCCGGATGCGAACAGGAGAAATCCGCCGGCGCTTGAACCTATATCTAACACGATGTCCCATTTTTTGATAAGATTCGTTTTTTCCTGTATTTCTTTAAGTTTCCAGTAGCCTGCGGGTTTATCAAGACCTTCTCTTATTTCGATTTTGTCGGAGTATGCAACGTCATGCGATGGTTTGGTGATAACCCTGTCGTTAACTTTCACATACCCTTCAAGAATAGCGCGTTTTGCGCGCCAGCGGGAGCCAAGATTGCCAATCTCTACAAGATAAGAGTCAAGCCTCATAAAACACCGGAATTACAAAGGTTAATAGCTATCAAACTATATTAAAAAGATACTTGTGCCGAGGTGGCAGAGCGGACTAACGCGGCAGGCTCGAGACCTGTTTTACCTTCCGGTAAGCTAGGGTTCAAATCCCTACCTCGGCGCCTTTTTACAGCTTTGATTCCCTCTATTTTGCGCACCGAACGTTTTTATTAATGCAGGACAATCATAAATTATGTCTTTGAGGGAGAAAGTGTTTGCAGGGGAAGGCAAAATAAAAGCCGACTTAGTATTAAAAAATTGCAGGATTGTAAACGTCAATACAAAAGAGATAACAAAAGGCGATATAGCAATAAGTTCAGGTTTCATCGCCGGCATAGGCGATGTGGATGAACTGGCAGGCGGAAAAACCGGGATACTTGATATAAGAAACGCCCATGTATGTCCGGGGCTGATTGACGGGCATGTGCATTTTGAGTCAAGCATGATAACTCTCACGCAATTTGCAAAACAATCCATCATGCACGGCACAACAGGCATCGTTATTGACCCGCATGAACTCGCCAATATTCTTGGTATAAGAGGTATCAGTCTTGTCCTGCGTGAGGCAAAAAATCTCCCGATGGATGTTTTTGTCATGCTTTCATCATGTGTGCCCTCTTCGCATCTTGAAACATCAGGCGCAAAGCTAGGGCTTCCGGAGATTAAAAAGTTCCTGGATAAGAAATTCGTGGTAGGGCTTGGCGAAGTGATGGATTACCCCGGAGTTCTGGGCGGAGCACCTCAAAAACTCGGTATGATAGCAGCCGCTCTTGAAAGAAAACTCGTGGTGGACGGTCATTGTCCGGGGATGCGGGGCAGGGAACTTTTCGGGTACATGAGCGCCGGAATCTCAAGCGACCATGAATCCGTAACATACGATGAAGCGCTTGAAAAGGCGCGCCTCGGTATGAAAATAATGCTTCGTGAAGGGTCTGCTGCAAAGAGCCTTGCGGAATTCATACCAAGACTGGTTCGCGACAGGATATCCCTTGAAAACTTTTTCTTTGTGACCGATGATAAACAGCCGGCTGACCTCATAAAAGGACACATGGACGTGATTGTAAGAGACGCTATCAGGCTCGGGATAGAACCAATCCAGGCGGTTTCCATGGCTACCATCAACACGGCGCGCCATTTCAGGATAGACCAGCTTGCAGGCTCTATAAGCATCGGCAGGCGGGCAAACATGGTAATACTGGATGATTTACAGGCTTTCAGGATAAAAAACGTGATAATACGCGGCAGGATAAACCCGAAAATAACGACAATTGAATATCCAAAGTATGTTTTCAAGACACTGAAATACAAAAAAATAAAACCAGACGACCTGAAAATAAAATCCGGGGAGAAAACCGTATCTGCCCATATCATAGAGGTAGTACCGGGTCAACTTATCACAAATAGAAGTATCGGGAAACTAAAAACAGAGGGACAAACCGTTGTTCCTGACATAGAACGCGATATTCTCGCCATAGCTGTGATAGAACGGTATGGAAAAGGAAACATAGGCAGGGGGTTTCTGCG
>JBAQYK010000197.1:0-4702 GCA_049299995.1 Candidatus Methanoperedens sp. | reverse complement strand
GTATGGGCCCGCTGAGAATCGAACTCAGGATCTCCGCTGTGTGAGAGCGACGTCATAGCCGACTAGACCACGAGCCCAGTGATGCCTGCTTGAAGGTAGGGATTCCTAATAAGATTTTGCATTCGGCATCCATTCGAGTGAAAAATGTGTCCTTAGTTATAAGTTCGTACGAGTTGAAAGCATAATAAAATATATACCTACTGAGTACAACATAGTAAAACGGTGTAAACCATGCAAAAAGTGAGAATGAGCATAAAAGGACAGGTCGTTATACCTGCCGGAATAAGAAGAAAACTGAAACTCAAACACAGCGAACCGCTGTTTATAGAAGAAGACCAGGGAGTGATCAAATTAAAGCCAAAGGTAAAACTCAGGTCTCTTTGCGGCGCATGGCATGACCTTGATATTGAAGCTGTAACAAAAGAAATAATCGAGGATCGAAAGGACGATGAAGAAAGGGAGAAGTTAATAGAAAAGGCGGTTGCGAAGATAAATAGATAATGGTAAGAAAATTGTGGATATTAAATGTTATCAAAAATAAAGAAATGTTTCATGGAAAACAAGGTGTTATATACATCACATGCAAAAAAAGAGATGATTGAAGAAGAGTTTGGAAATATCAAAGAACATGAAATATTCGAAGCTATTATGAGCGGTGAAGTAATAGAAAATTATGATGATTCTAAACCCTATCCAAGCAAATTGATTTATGGAAAATCAAATCAAGGCAAACCCCTTCATGTTGTTTGTGCATATTCAGAGGAGGATAATATGAGTATTATTGTTACAGTATATCAGCCAAATCCTGATCTATGGTATGATTACAGGAGGAGAAAGAAATGAAATGTGTTATTTGCAGTAGCCAAGATATTGAGAAGAAATATGTAGATGAAGAAATCAGGGTAAAAAATGATGTAGTTATGGTAAATATTAATACACTGGTTTGCGGAAGCTGTGGTGAAAGATACTATGATAGGCATACTATAAAGACGCTTGAGGAAATAAAAGAAAAACTTAGCCGCAAAACTATTAAACTTGATGTGATAGGTTCAGTTTTAAGATTTCCAGGTAAAGCTGGCAATGTGGCAGTTTCTTGAACGTATAAATAATTTTTAAAATCGCTATCGTTAGCAGTTGTTTATAAGTTCGTACGAGTTCGTATTAGTTCGCTGCTAATGTCCAATTTGTTGTTCATTTTCATTGTTATTTATGAAAAAATCTTATATACTATTGACGTTATAACAATGTTATAACATGATAAGAAATATCAGAAAAATAGGAAATAGCCAGGGAATCATAATCCCGCAATACATGCTGCAAGAAATAGGTTCCCCCACGGCAGTGGACATAACTGCAAATAAAGATGGTATATCCATAACTCCGATAGCCGGCAAAACCGTCAGGCGCAAACCAAGGAATAAAGATGAAACCAATGGATTATACGAGTTAATGAAATCAAAAATAGAAAGCAATATCGATGCAGGGAAGACCAGGTGGATTGGAAACAGGGAAATGGAGAGAAGACTATAATTACAGAATTGCAAAAAATAGCATCCATAGAGAATTTAGTCGATAAAAAGTTATATTTTATGGGGCTTTTGACGCGCGAAGCTGAAAAAAGAAAGGTGCAGCCTATTGTCGTGGGAGGTTCGGCTGTTGATTTCTATACAGAAGGAATTTATCCAAGTCATGATATAGACCTTGTAAGCAACAGGAAAATAATAGGTGAAATATTAGAGAATACTTTTGGTTTTAAACCGAGTGGAAGGCACTGGATTAATGAACAAATAGGACTTTCTGTAGAGATTCCGGACAGTCGTTTAGCCGGGGATAAAGATAAGGTAACGGTAATAAGAATTGGGAAATTAAATGTCTATGTAATCGGGATTGAGGATTTGATAGTTGACCGTATTAATGCATGTGTTCATTGGAAATCCCAAACAGACTGCGACCAGGCGCTGTTTATGATAAAATATTATCGAAAAAGACTCGATTTTGGATATCTGGAAAAGAAAGCTAAGAATGAGGGGATTCTGAAAGCGTTAAGAAAATTCTGTGAATAGGTAAAATGGTTGTAAAACATTGTGCCCATGGTAAAATTGGCGGTTTAACTCATTATCATACAAAAGCTTTAAATACCCTTATCATAATAATGACATATCATGGGAAGGAGACACCCACTGAGTGGCAAACCTTCTCGATAAGGAGAAAACAATGGCGAAAATAATGCATGTCCAGACAGTCCTTATGGTGGATGATATCGAAGCCCTGAAAAGCAAAACAGGCGAAACCAGCACCAAAGACGCTCTCGCCACGGCTGTTTCACATTATCTTGAGTGTGAATATACGCACGTAGAGAATATGTGGGCTAAGAAACTTGAAAAGGCTGTTAAGAAAAGGAGTAAAGACATATCCGAGGAGGAAAAAGAATGAAATTTAGACAGAATGAAGAAGCAGTATCGCCTGTGATTGGTGTGATATTGATGGTGGCGATTACTGTAATATTGGCAGCGGTTATAGCTGCATTCGTATTTGGAATGGGAACACCACAGAAGACGCCACAAGCGAATTTACAGATAACAAAAGCGACAACTGCTTATGGTAATTATACTCTAATAGAACACAAAGGCGGAGACTCAATTTCACTTAAAGATGTTAAAATTGTTGTAACTCAAGGCGGCTCCACTATTACGTTTGACCCAGCATCAAATGCAACTGGTGATTATTCGTTATCGGTAACACAATTTTTGAATCTTACTCTGGGTAGCACAAACAATATTGTACAAGTTGGTGCTACTGCCAGTAGTGCAACAACACCTACAGGAGGAACCGGGACTCAATCAACACCACCTTTGACACTGGCTGCCAGCAAGAATTTGAAAGTAACATTGATATATAACCCAAGCGGCCAAAAATTAACTGAAATAGAAGCTACCGTAGGAACCACATAAAAAGTACTTTTGCCCCTTTTCTTTTTTTTCCGGGGGCATTCTTTAAATCTCATACAAAGAACATAACATCAGAATCAGGCTTCCATCCGACTGCGCGAAGCTCCGGCAAACAATAAAGGCAAAACTCTTAAGCCATAGTAAAAACGATATATAAATGAAGAGAGGATTTAAATGCTAATATCTGAATTTTTCCAGGTTTTCCTTGAGGTATATACCGCAGGCGCTGCGTTCGTACTAATCTTCCTCATCGGGCAGATTCTTTACATGATGCACAAAGTGGACAGGACTTTGCTTAAAGCCAAGCTGTTCCTCCACGAAGAGGTTATGCAGCGCACATGGATGTTTATCTCGATTGCAGGAGCGTCGTTTGCCGTGAACACGCTTGTCAAGTTCACTGTAACCCTCACAAACTGGGGCGCAGTCCTGGAATCCTTCTACCTGTTTGAATTGACCCAGTTTCTATTCCTTATAGCCTTCATCCTGGCAGTATATAACTGGTACGTGTTCATAGGCGCTTTCGTAAATGTTCACAACAAATAGCCTTTTTTTTACGAACAACTGCATTTTATTATATAGTTAAGAACCTGATCTTTATTACTTATTCTATGTCCACTTTGCGCTTCTGGCGTGCTGGTATGAAAAACAACTAACTCGTACGAACTGAAAACTTTAGGAAAGTTTTATCAAAAACCGTTGCGCCGCTTTACTTCGCAGACACGTATGGCTTTGCCATACGTGGATACTGCGTAAACCGAAGTTTCGGTTTTCAAACGACGAGTATGGTGGAACCATACCCGAACACGCCCTCCCGAGGCGTGACTCGGTACCGCATAAAGCGAGGTGTCGCTTTACGAACTCACGCCGCCGGAGTTCTTACGAACTCATACGAGCTCTTGTTAAAATATTATCATCCGGCGCCGATATGTTTCCGAAACAACTACCTCAGCCTCCTCCCCACGACCGCCCGAATCAACCTCTCGCTGCCCGCCTGCGAGCGCAGGAGTGCGGCTTCAAGCTTATCGCGGAGGGACATGAGCTGGTCAACCCTTGCAACGATGCGGCGCTGTTAGAAAAATCACTATAAATAGATTTTATCATGGTGGTCGTAATCTTCTATTATCACGATTTTATTTTCCCCATTAACTGAATAAGTCAAGACAAAGCTCTTATCAACATGCACTCTTCGCAAATGCTGCATCGGCGCTCTTAATGGCTTGAAATGTAAAGGTTTTTCACAAATCTGTTTTATCTTTTTATCGATTATCCGCATCTGTTTCGGATTTTTCTTTGCAAGTTTGGAAAATATCCGGTCAACGCTTTCTCTCACTTCAAGAGAATACATATTAATCTAAGCCGTAATGACTGCTAAAATTCGTGATCTTAATGGTCTTTTCTTTTTTCCTTGCTTTGATTTTTTTGATAAATTCAGGTCTAAGCTCGGGTTCAAGTAGAGATTTTCCATATTCACTTACTACAATATTGATGGCTTCGGACTTTGTTCTTAACCCGTGTTTTGCCTTTACTATATTAAGCAGCTTATTTGCCCTCTCATTAATGTTTACTATTGCTTTTACCATATTAATGCAATATTAATAGAGTATTAATATCGTATATATGTTTTCTTTTTTTCATTTGATTTTTTTCATTTTGCGATTTCACTTCAAGCACTCGGCTCACTACCGCCCGAATCAACCTCTCGCTGTCCGCCTGCGAGCGCATGAGTCCGGCTTCAAGCTTATCGCAGAGGGACA
>JBAQYK010000196.1:0-3649 GCA_049299995.1 Candidatus Methanoperedens sp. | reverse complement strand
CTTGCACCCCATAAGTTCACGCCCATGCCGGGCGTACACCAGTCAGTAGAGCCGATCGCAGCGCCAAGGGCGCTGCTCCGGCTCACTTCGTCGTTCGGCTGAAACAAATAAAGGCTTTAAGAGATCATGCCAATATCGATTCAAAATGGTATCATAGACGAGAGATGGATGCTTAATTACGACGGAGAGGAAGTGGAATTAGAGGTTAAGAAACCGAATTTCCCTCATTCTCTTTTTACCATGAATCGAAAAGGGTTTAAGAACAGGCATCCGTGGGAGATTTTTTTTAGGATACTAAATGAGTTAGTGTGGTTCTATGATATTACGGTTCAGGATTTGAATGGAGGGCATGGGGATTATTGCGCTAATATTAATTTTCTCCCTAATGATGACAGCTATGCGATACAGCTGATTGATTTTAAACAGCAAGTCTTTGAAAAAGATCAGCATTTAGCATTAGGATTTTTTCGAGAGGGCGTATCCAGTGGAAGCGCGTATCATGCATTCATGTGCTATTCAAAAATCCTTGAAATACCGTTCAAAGATGGGAGGTCGAAGGGAGCTTGGATCGAGAAAGGGATCCCCAGCCTAAAGGGTGAATTAGCCGTATCGTTTCGAGATCGAAGAGTACACATGCTGGGAGGAAAAACCCTTGGCATGTGGCTGAAAGAAGATGGGAGAGACGCACTTTCTCATGCAAACATTCAGGGCGGTGGCACCGTGAGGGACCCTAATAGTTATCAAGATTGGGACGAAATCAAATGGGGTAATACGGTGATGCAAGAATTAGCCGAAAAAGCTATGATTGATTGCCTAAAAATTCCAAAAAAAGAGAGCCTCATCTTGAGCGTTCAGCAGGAAGAGGATAAACGACAATGAACCCAATTGGAGATCTCCTGAAATTTTTTGCTAAGCGGGCCGCTCAACGATTGGAGACTGAGCAGACTGCCCAACGGTGGCGTGATGGATCTGACGCTTTTCAAAAGGGCAAAGATTTCTACTTCGAGAGGCGTGGGAAAGATTTTAACCACAAGAGGCGGATGCAGGAAGCTTTAGACTGTTTCGATAAGGCCATTGATTGTGGATATGTAGATGATGCAGATGTTTATGCCATGCGGGGTGGGTGTCTCCAGTCACTGAATTTCGATCTAGAAGCGATAGATGATTTTGACAAAGCTATTGCGTTGGAACCGGAAGACAGCAATCTGTTTTTCCAGCGCTCACTCTCGAAGGGCTCCACACGCGATTTTCATGGTTGTGTCTCCGATCTCCAAGAGGCTATTCGACTTGCAGGTGTTGATAATGCATACACCAGAAGCCATGATGCTCAAGCCAGAGAATGGGGTTACAGGAATTCTGCGCACTTTTACGAGATGAAAATGGAATCCGCTAAACTTGACCTTGATGTTTTTGATGATCCTGATAGTTCGTTACAAGGGTATTACAAGAAGACGGCAAACATGCGAAGACGACCAAACATCCGAAGGACTGAAGAATGAAAAAAAACGCCGAACAAAAGCATCCACACGGACCGGCGTTCCGCCGGCCGGTGATGCTCACGTTAGCCACTGGAATAACTTCAATATGAGAAGGAGAAAAACGATATGATAGATCGAAATCGAATCACTTATGAGGATTGCAACGAAGCAAATGTATCGGATCTGATGAAAGCAATAAATCGAATTTGGGTTAAAGGGCATGTTCTATCCTATGACCGGCTTCTTCTACGATGGCAGTATAATAGTATTTTTCAAACAGACGAGTTGAACTTTGTTTTGGCCCGCGAGTCATCTTCAGATGAGATTATCGGTTTCATGGGGTTCATTCACAACAGTACCTTTGATCAATCGCTAGTCCAAAGAGAGGATGGATACTTGTGGGGTGCGCTGTGGAAGGTTCAGGATGATTTTCTTGGGATGTCAATCGGCAAAAAACTATTTCAAAGAATGCAGAGCAGAATCAATGCACCTTACGCTGCTTTCGGTATCAATGACGAAATAGCCAAGTTGTACAATAAAATGGGCTTCGAGTTGGGCAGCATGAACCAGTTTTTCATCGCTAACAGCAGCTTGACAGAGTATAAACTGCTCGGAATAAAGGATTCGAGACAGGCTTTCTCAGCGTTCGCCAAAAGGTCGAGAGATTATGAATACTTATTGTTACACGAAAAGGATTTAGTCGATCAGGCTCGATTGATTGACGATCTTTCGCCTACACACATAATCCCCAGAAAGACTGTGTTGTATTTTATCAACAGGTATTTGAGACATCCGGTTTATCACTATGACATCTTTGCTATCTATGAACACTCCCAACTTAAAGCATTGCTTGTTACCAGAAGGTGCTATGCCGAAAATAGAAAGGCCATAAGGGTAATTGATTTCATTGGTGAAGAAGATCAGATAAAGAACATTGCTGACCTTTTATTTCGTCAAATCGAAGACACCGGCGCAGAATATGCAGATTTTATCAACTTCGGCATTGATGAACAGGTCTTCATAGATGCCGGCTTTAAAAAGGTTGCCTATGACGATGAGGCGGAGATAGTCCCCAACTATTATGAACCGTTCATCCGGAAAAATGTGCTCCTGCGCTTTGCGTGTGAAAAGATGCAAAAAAACAAGATGTGGCTCTTTAAGGGTGACAGCGACCAAGATCGTCCGAACTTATAATTGGAGGAATGCACTCATGAGTAGCCTAACCATCGTCATGTACCACTACGTGAGGGAATTGAAGCATTCTCGTTATCCTGCGATTAAGGGGCTTGCCATTGATCACTTCAAGGAACAGATTGCCTATCAGAAGAAGTATTATAATCCGATAAGTGCCTATGATCTGATGGATGCTATCGAATCCGGTTCTAAGTTGCCTCCGAAGCCTTTGCTACTTACTTTTGATGATGCTTATATTGATCACTTTACCGAGGTATTCCCTGTTTTGGATAAAGAAAAGCTATCAGGTTGCTTTTTCCCCCCAGCAAAATGCATTATTGAAAATCGGGTGTTAGATGTAAACAAAATCCATTTCATCCTTGCCTGTGTTCCAGACAAGAGTGTTTTGGTCAACTACATTTACCAATCTTTAGACGAGAACCGTTCATCATATCATCTGGAATCAAAAGAATTCTATTGGCAAAAATGTGGAGTTCCAAGTCGTTATGACACGGCAGAAGTAATGTTTGTGAAATACATGCTACAGCTCGAATTGCCTGTAAAATTACGCTACGTTATTACGGATGAGTTATTCAAAAAGTTTGTGTCAAACGATGAGAAAGCTTTTTCAAAAGAGCTTTATATGAGCATTGACCAGATATCATGCTTACAAAGAAACGGCATGTACATTGGCAGTCATGGATTTGATCACTATTGGCTCAATTCAATTTCAGAAGATGCCCAAAGGAAAGAAATTGATTTGTCCCTTGATTTTTTGAAAAAAATTGGATCTGATCTATGTCGTTGGATCATGTGTTACCCATACGGCGCATACAATGAATCCTTGTTGACTATTCTGAAAGAGAAGAACTGTGTCATCACCGATTTAATTCCCGTGCAGTTGCAACGGGATAAAAGGGAGCCATTGCCACCGTTTTATTTATTACCTTAATAATGGATATATTCATAATATCCTTATAATTCATTTAGTTGCGTAT
>JBAQYK010000195.1:0-7583 GCA_049299995.1 Candidatus Methanoperedens sp. | reverse complement strand
GCGCAACATCACACATAATAAGCAGCATTCCAATTTAAATTTATTGATAATGGTTAAATGTGATTAAGTCTTATTCTGAGGTATGGATGCCGGAAAGGGGATGATGGACTTTGAAAAATATCACAGCGAGGCGGTCAGGATCAGGGGCATCCGCAGCATTCGCACCAGCAACACGGAACTTCTCCATATCCTTATTTCATGGCTTGCCATCTCCTATGCTTTTGCCATTTTGCTTCTGTGGTTCAAACTGGGAAGAAGACCCCCGACCGAAGACCTGTTAAACGGAATTGCCAACCCCCTCGTTATTTCTCTCTTTACCGTGGGTATTTCATTCATCGTCCATGAAATGAGTCACAAAATCGCAGCGCAGAGATATGGCTCATGGGCGGAATTCAGGATGAGCCCTTTCATGCTTGTCCTGATGCTCATACTTGTTTATGATTTCGGGATTTTGTTTGCGGCTCCGGGCGCGGTCATGATTTACGGCGGCAACGTGGGGCGGCGCGAGAGCGGACGCATCTCGCTTGCAGGACCGCTTTCCAACCTTCTTCTCGGGCTTGCGTTCTTTCCGCTTTTATCCGAAACAGGGATTCTATATGAAATCGGGAGATACGGGGTAATGATAAATATCACACTGGCGCTTTTCAACATGATTCCCTTCAGCGTATTTGACGGGAGAAAAGTCTGGGTATGGAACAAACTTGTGTATCTTGGGTTTATTATAACAGCCATTTTATTGCTTTTGATTTATGTTGCCCAATTTATAACCCCGATAACGCCTGAACCCTTCTAAATCATACCCTCAAACACGCGCTCTGCTGTGCCTTCCATAAAAGCGCCATCATGAGCAAGGATTATTCTTAATTCCCCGCCCTTTGTATTCACTTTGACCTTATTGCCGGTTTTCCCAAGCCTGTGCGCAATTGCGGCGCACGCCACAGCACCAGTGCCGCAGCTTAAGGTTTCAGCTTCCACACCGCGCTCATAGGTGCGTACAGTAATCTCGTCGTTTGTGTTTACAACCACAAAATTCACGTTTGTACCTTTTGGAAATACGGGGTCGTAGCGAATCTTTGGCGCAGCAGGCATCAAATCAGGATTATCAAGCCCGTCCACGAAAATTACAGCATGGGGAACCCCTGTATTCACAGCAGAGACATTATACCCATGCAGAGGCACGTTGAGAAATTCGCCTGTTCCTTTTACCGGGATTTTTTCACGCGCAAAAACAGGTATTCCCATATTGACTGTTATCCATGTCTTATCTTCAATTCTTGAGTTTATAGAGAGTATTCCTGCAAGCGTTTCAACACTGGTTTTCCCATTAATGTATCCTGCATCAAGGGCGTATTTCACAAGACAGCGGATGCCGTTGCCGCACATCTCGGCTTCAGTGCCGTCTGAATTAAAGATACGCATGCCGAGGTCGGCTTTATCCGATTTTCCAAGATAAAGGACGCCATCCCCCCCTATCCCGAAGCGGCGGTCACAGTATTTCCTTGCGAATGCGGATTTTTCGGATACTATCTCGCCATTATATTCATCTATCAGGATAAAATCGTTCCCGTTTCCGTGAAGCTTCGTGAAATGTATCATATCACCTTTTTTCTTTCTTTAGAGCCGAGGAGATTACCTGACCTGCTGTTTTTACCATCATATATGCCCCGCCAACTATCAATACTGCAGGAGCCCCCAGAGCGGCTGCGGCAATCCCGGCGCTTGCAAGAAGCGCAGTATCCTGATTCGTGAGAAACCGGGATACTTTGTCAAGCGTAGAAGGTTCGATATCCACAGAGTCGGTCTCAAGAACCACCTCTCCTTTCTGGAATACTTTTATCCAGCTGGTCTCTTCAGAGACGAGGACTGCGGTAAATGAGTCATCGTATAAAGTTATACCTCTTGCCGCTGAATGCCTTGTGCCGAAACCTATCATTGTGTCTGTTTTTAGTATTCTTGAACCGTATGCAATTAACTCCCCATCAGGCGTAAAAATCATGGCGCCGTCAAGCGTAGCAAGCCTTTCCACAACTGCATCCATCCCCTTACTAAGTAAATTCCCCGTAAACTGAATCTGTGGATAGTGATGGCGGTAATTCCCTTCAATTTTTTCGGGTTCTGCTATGAGAAAAAGGGCGCCCTGGTTTTCCTTAGCCAGGCGCTTGGATATATTAAGTATAACACGCATGACCTCGGATTTAATATCCGGGCTATTTTCTGTTTTGTTCATACCATCTTCTTTGAATCGGGATAAGTTATAAGTTTTGGTAAATAGAATTCAACCCTGGTTTTCAGGTAAAAGATGTATCAGTTGCAGAAAAAAGAATATATCCGGAAGATGTTTGCGGGAATATCCCACAGGTACGATTTTCTCAATCATTTTTTGAGTCTGGGACTGGATAAATACTGGCGGAGATGTGCAGTAGAAAAACTACCATCCGGGCTTATACTTGATGTCTGTTCCGGAACCGGTGACGTGGCGATAGAAGTTTCCAAAAAAAACAGGGTCATTGCTTCAGATTTCTGTGAAGAAATGCTGATTTTATGTTCACAGAAAATTAAAAAAAAGAATATAGAAAATATCAACTGCATCCAGAACGATGCTGAAAACCTTTCCTTCAGGGACAATACTTTTAACGGGGCGATTGTCGCCTTCGGCATAAGGAATGTAGAGGATATCAAAAAAGCATTATCTGAAATGAACCGCGTGGTTAAAAAAGGAGGGAAAGTCGTCGTACTTGAATTCTCACTGCCTGAGAATAAGGTTTTCAAGTCAATTTATTATCTTTATTTTCAAAAAATATTGCCTTTCATAGGCTGTGTGGTCTCGAGAAAAAAAGGAGCGTATAGTTACCTTCCTTCATCGGTAATGGCATTTCCAGAAAGAAGGGAATTTGTTCGGCTGATGGATGGGGCTGGTCTGGCAGACATTGGGTTTCATGACCTCACTTTCGGGATAGTTACGGTTTATGCAGGCGTTAAACTGTAGTTAATTGAAATCACTATTATTAAGTACATACAAATAAATAAGGGTTGTATATGGATAAAGACGAGGTCTGCATATTAATTCCTACGCTTAATGAAGGAAAGACAATAGATGGGATAGTGCGGGAATTCAAATCCATGGGTTTTTCGGATATTCTTGTTATTGACGGTCACAGCACGGACGATACTGTAAAGAAGGCGCAAAATGCCGGGGCAAATGTTGTAATCCAGAGCGGAACAGGGAAAGGACAGGCGGTGAGCCAGGCATTCAGTATAATACAAAATAAATATGTGGTTATGATAGATGGTGACGGAACGTATCTTCCCGAAGAAGTAAACAAAGTCCTTGAACCAGTTACCGCAGGGCTGGCAGAACATGTTATTGGAAACAGGTTCGCGAATTACCAGAAAGGCGCATTTACCAGCCTGAATCTTTTTGGGAACAGGATATTAAACAAGATATTCGGCTTTGCCTATGGCATCTGGCTTGAGGATATCCTTTCAGGTTACAGGGCATTTACCAATAATGCTATTAAACAGGTAGACTTGAATAGAACCGGTTTTGAGGTGGAAACCGAAATTACTGTTGAATGTGTAAAAAAAGACTTAAAGACATTAGAAGTCCCGATAACATACCTTGCAAGAGTCAGCGGCGCGGCTACCAAGCTGCGACCTGTCAGGGACGGTTTCAGAATCGCTTCCACCATATACCTGCTTGCCCGGACACACAATCCTCTTTTTTATTTTAATTTAATCGGCGGGCTTCTTACTGTAAGCGGCATAGCCATAGGCATCTATGTGATTAACGAATGGCTGAAAGCTATAAACCACATCCCACTGACCATTCTTGCCACGCTTCTCATCGTTACCGGCATCCAGATGTTCATTTTCGCGATATTGAGCGACCTTATTGTGTCCATGCACAGGGAGAATATGCACGTGATGCGTAAAATTCTAAAGGAAAGGGAAAAACAATGAAGATAGCTATACTTGGAGGCACTGGCAGCATAGGTGAAGGATTCGCGCTTCGGTGGGCGGCAAAACACGATATTTTAGTATGTTCACGCGAAATTGATAAAGCGGTTAACGCCGCTGGTGAATATACGGGTACGCTTCTAAATAAAGGCTTGTTATGCTGTGAAATTAAAGGGTGTAAGAATGAAGTTGCTATTGAAGATTCTGATGTCGTTGTGCTTTCAGTGCCATATCAGGGCGTTGTTTCGTTGTTGAAAAACCTGAAGCCTTATTTTAAAAACCAGATTCTGATATCACTTGTAGTTCCTATGAAAAAAAACAAATGGTTTGAATACACCCCGCCGAAACAGGGCAGCGCCGCGCTTGAAATCCAGGAGATTCTCCCCAAAAGCGTGAAAGTCATATCGGCATACCATAATATTTCCGCAAAGAAACTGGTAAATCTTGACCTGAACCTTGACTATGATGTTGTGGTCTGCGGCGATGATGAGGATGCCAAGAAAACCGTGATGGAATTAACAAAGGAAATTAAAAACCTCCGTCCCCTCAATGGTGGAGGTCTTGCCTCTTCTTATATGATTGAGTCCCTGACGCCTTTTTTGATTAACCTTGCGATCCGGAACAGGCTCTCTGACCTTGGCGTAAAATTTGTATGAAAAACTTTAGGAAAGTTTTATCAAAACAAGGGGTATCGCAGATACCCCTATACGTCATAAAGGGGCGTAACCCTTTATGATTGATATTTACAATAAACTCCTGAATCAATTCGGGCACCAACGCTGGTGGCCTGCGGATACTCCTTTTGAAGTTATTGTAGGGGCTATCCTGACCCAGCAGACAAAATGGGAAAATGTGGAACGCGCCATACAAAACCTGAAAAATACAGGACTTATGGAAGCAGAGCCTCTCTCTAAAACTGATATAACGGAACTGGAGGCACTGGTCAGGTGCACGGGATTTTACAGGCAGAAGGCGAAGAGGTTGAGGGATATTTCAGCTTTTTTCTTTGAAACCCCGGATATACTTAAAAAATCCGCGGATGAACTTCGGGAAACACTCCTTTCACTCAACGGCGTCGGGGAAGAAACGGCTGACAGCATTGTGTTATACGCAGCGGATAAGCCAAAATTCGTGATTGACGCCTATACGAAGAGGATGTGCAAATGCATGGGAATCGAAGGAAATTACGGGGAGCTGCAATCCATTTTTGAGAAGTCGCTGCCCCGGGACGTTCCCCTGTATAAGGAATTCCATGCTCTCATCGTGGAATACGGAAAGCAATTTTGCGGGAAAAAACGATGTGAGGAGTGCCTGCTGGTAGAATATGGCAAAATGTAATAATATCCTCATCCGCGACATCCCGCTTTTTGGCTGCATTGCTTTCGGGATAATTGACAGAGGAACCAACGTGTTACAGGTTCGTCCTTACACAGAGTGTCCTTTATCCTGCGTTTTCTGCTCAACAGATGCGGGCGCTCACTCAAAGCGCCGGATTTCAGAATACATGGTTGATCTTCCGCAATTGCTTTCCGCATTTGAATGGGCTGCCTCTTACAAGGAAACAGATGATATCGAGGCGCATATCGACACGGTCGGGGAACCGCTGATGTATCCGCAGATTGTTGAACTTGTGTCCGGTTTATCAGGCAATGGGCATGTCAGGACAGTATCCATGCAGACAAACGGCTATCTCCTGAACACAAAACTCATCGATTCCCTTGAAGCTGCCGGGCTTTCACGTATCAATATTTCCATCGAATCCCTGAATCCCGAGCTTGCGAAGAGTATTGCCGGAACCCGGTCTTACGATGTAGAAAAAGTCCTTGAAAATGCCGAATACATCGCAAGAAATACAAATATCGACCTGCTAATTGCGCCTGTGTGGCTGCCCGGTATTAATGATGCCGAGATACCCCAATTAATCGAATTCGCCCTCGAAATCGGCGCAGGGAAAAAATTCCCGGCGCTGGGCATACAGAAGTTCCTGCCGCATAAGTACGGACGGAAGCCTGATGCAAATGTGATGAGCTGGGAGAAATTCTATTCACGTCTCGGGGAGTGGGAAAAAATGTATAAGACAAAACTTGTTCTCTCGCCTTCTGATTTCGGGAGTTTCAAGTGCAAAGCCCTCCCGCGCGCTTTTAAGAGGTATGAAAGAGTGAAGGTGAAAATTGTCGGTCCCGGATGGATGAAGGGAGAGAAGCTTGCTGTCGCGCGGGACAGGGTGGTAACGCTGGTGGATGCCGACAGGATACCTGTTGGCGCCGAGGTGTTTGTGAGGATGGAAAGGGTGGTGGACGGGATATATATAGCGAGACCTTAAAAACAAAAGCGGACTCTCAATGGAAATGTTTTTAAACAATTGTTCACATTACTAAACATATGTTCAGAGAATTAAACATAATGAGAATATTTTTTGATTCTCCCACCAGAGAGTTTAATGTTCGTGAGGCAGACAGAATTTTAAAAATCGCTCCAGCAACGGCAAGCAAAGAATTGAAAAATCTGGTAAAACGGGGTTTGCTGAAAGGTAGGAAAGAAAGAATTTTAAACCTGTATAAGGCTAATATTGAAAACGGCTTATACAGGGATTTAAAGGTATATTACAACATAAGAAAAATTAAGGACTCTATGCTACTGGACAATTTAAACAGATATTATCTTAAGCCAGCAATAGTTTTATTTGGCTCTGCATCCTGCGGTATCGACACTGAAACAAGCGATTTTGACCTGCTTGTTGTATCGGAGAGAGAGAAAGTTCTCCCTGAAAAGGAAAAATTTGAAAAAAAATTGAAGAGGAAACTACAGTTGTTTGTTGTTCGGGAAATTAAAGACCTGAATAATGAGCACCTGATAAATAATGTCCTTAATGGGATTGTGTTGCAGGGAGAGGTAAAATGGACTTAGACGAATGTTACAGGAAGGGACTTATCAAGAAAACGCGGATTGATAAAGAGCTTATCAGGTCGCTGATTGAAATGTCCGATATAAAGGAGAATGCTGTCAATACGGCAAACGTCAATGAAATAAATATTTCTGCTTATGTTTCCATGGCTTACGATTCTCTCAGGGAGTTTCTTGAGGCGCTTTGCATCTCCAAAGGATACAAGGTTCTGTCACATATCTGTATAGGGGAATTGTTAAAAACAATAATAACCGATTTCAACTATTCAGAGTTTGACAGATTGAGGTATGCCAGAAACAGCATAAACTATTATGGGGCAAAAGTTGACTTCGTGCAGGGAAAGGAAATAATCAGGAAAATATTCGCCATGCGAAGAACTATTCTGTATGGTCACCTGAAGGAATTCCTGTAGCGAGTAGTACATGATGAGACCTGAAGAGGGGAACTGCTGCGTATTCTGCTCGTATGCAGATAAAAAATGCCCGCCCATGCAGGTATGATTCAATCCTTAATCCTTTTTATGACTATTATTCCACCGATAATAACAATCAATATCAGGATAATCGCAAACATTTGCCTGCTGCCGAGCCCTCCTTCGGGTTTATGGAAACTGACCCGCTTATCAGAATCAAGCGACACCTGCTCCTCATACGTCCCTCCGGCGCCAGTTGCTTTCAGGGTATAACTCGTATTCAGGGGCAGTCCTGCAAATATAAGTTCA
>JBAQYK010000194.1:0-2678 GCA_049299995.1 Candidatus Methanoperedens sp. | reverse complement strand
CATTGATGACTGCAATTTGAAGCTTGCAACCGTGTAATCTCCTTTGTTCAGATTGCCTATGATGACTGAATTTGTGCCGCTTACACTCCAGCCTGGCTGCTCAGGAATAACCACCGATACCGAGTTTGCAGGATTGCTGCCAATATTGGCAACACTGAAAGACATCTGGCTATTTGCATTATCTGAGAATGCCACATCGAAATCCGTTCCTCCGCCAACATACACCCCGGCAAATGTGCTTATTTTTTTCGTTTGATTTGATATTGAATTTTCATAAGTCAGGTATAAGTTCAGTTTGTATAATCCCGGCTGTGCATTAGTATCCGCCATCACCTGGTATTCCAGGTCAGTGCCATTGCCAATATCAATGTACCTGATATATCTGGTATTGTCACTTCCGACGGGAAGAATTATCTTATCATCATTCTCCCAGTTGAAAGTCAAATCCCTCAATGGAGAATTCCCCACATTATTGATTGTGAATTTTAGGCTGCTTTGCTTTCCCGGAACAAGCATCGTCTTGTCAATGTGGATCACTTCAGCACTTTCCCTGCTCTTCACATCAAGGTACAGGCTTTTCTGGGTCGCATCAATTGAACCCTGCTCATAATACTTAACTTTGAGTTCGTAACTTCCTGCCGGAGTATCCTTGTTTATTTGCATCCTGTACTTTACGATCTTTATATTTGCAGTAGAATCCGTTTGATAACCTTGGATTATTCCTATGTTTTGAACGGCGTTTTCACCGGATACGAGCTCAAAAGGATACGAAGGTAGAATTTCAAGCATAAGATTGTTAGCAAGTGTACCGCCGATATTCTCGATACCTATACGAACTTCCACAGTACCTCCTGCAATAGCAGGGTCAGGGTCATAGTTTGCAAGGCTTATTGACAGTACAGTTGAACCTGCTAAACCCGCATTGACTGCAGGGGTGTAAGCCATCAATAACAGGATTATCAAAACCGGTAACATTATTTTTTTCATTTCTAATTCACCTCATGATTTTCAGATATTCTTAAAATCTCCCCGTCTTTCAGTTCAATTGTTGTATGTGCATATTTGGCAAGATTAAGGTCGTGAGTGACCATGATGATCGTTTTTCCTTGCTCTTTCCACAAACTGTGAAGCATCTCCAGAACTTCCCTGCCTGTAACGCTGTCAAGGGCTCCGGTCGGCTCGTCTGCAAGGATTATCTCAGGGTCGCTTGCCAGGCTTCTTGCAATGGATACCCTCTGCTGCTGACCTCCGGAAAGCTGCGTCGGTCGATAATTCATCTTATCACTCAACCCTACAAGTGTCAATATTTCTCTTGCCCTGTTTGCTGCTTCCCTGTCGCTATATTCCAGGAATTCCAGTGGTAGCATCACGTTCTCAAAAGCAGTCATTGACGGAATCAGGTTATATAGCTGGAAGATAAAACCGATAGTCTTGCCTCTTAATGACGCCAGGTCTGATTCGCCCAATTTGCTGATGTCTTGCGATTTGAGGTAGATGCTTCCTTTTGAAGGAATGTCCAGGCAGCCTATCAGGTTCATCATTGTGGACTTGCCGCTTCCGGAAGCGCCTATGATAGCCACAAAGTCACCTTTCTTTATTTCAACACTTACTCCTCTCAGAGCTGGTACTTCCACTTCGCCCATCCTGTAAATTTTCCAGACATTCTCAAGACGGAGAATTGTATTATTCTTTGAGGGCATCGGGCTGTCCATAAAAATATGAAGGGAAATGGATTAAATCATCCTTCCTTTTCCGAAATGCCCAGACATATTATGTTTGCCAGATATGCCGGGCAAGCCAAGCTGTTCACTCAACTCTCTTACTTTCGTGTAATTTCCCTCTTGTTTTGCCTGATAAAGCTGAACAAGTATTTTGAACTCATCCTCGTTGGTAATCTTTGATACCAGCGGAGATTTCGAATTCACTACAGCTGTTTTCCATGCATCATAGTTTCCATCTTTTAGGGCCTGGATCATTTCTGCATTCAAGGCTTGTCTTCCAGAAAACATTGTTCCTTGCTTTTCAGTTATGTTTTCATGCCTCTGGGACATTGTCTGGTATCTCTGCACAAGCTTATTAAAGTTGTCCTCTGTCAATCGGGCTGACATCAACTCTTTCCAGGCATTGAAGTCTTTTGTTTTGATCGCATTTAATATTTCACCTCTGCCTGCAGTATCCATCCCAGAGAATTTTCCTTGGAAAGCTGATACTGTTGCTATGGATGCTACGACTATGAAAATAGCCAGCACACCAAATATTCTTTTTCTATTCATATTTGATCGCCTCAAACACTATATTATTAGAACCCATTTATAAGAGAAAAGAAGGTAAAATGTACACCACAAGTCCACTTTTTTTATTAACGTTCAGGAAAAATATAGATCATATATGCCTCCATATCATCTAATTGACCCAACGAGAATGCTCGTGGAACTTAGCTACACAATAATAGTTGTAGTTATTTGTTTTTCAATATATTATAAAACAAGAGAGATATATGATCTCACGAAGTATGAAGGAATAAAATATTTCAGGATCACTTTCTTATTCTTCGGTCTGGCCTTTCTTTTTAGATTCATATCTGTTTTTGTAATGCTAATGGGAATGACATTTGATATTGAAATTTCAAGATATCTTTTCAGGATATTTCCATTGGTTTTTAATGGATATTTTAGCAC
>JBAQYK010000193.1:0-1528 GCA_049299995.1 Candidatus Methanoperedens sp. | reverse complement strand
GACGAATTGATGAAAATTCCATTACGGTTTCTAATCTTGCAGTAAAAAATCCTATTGCTAAATGGGATGGTGGTGCTGTTAATGGAGGTAGTGTCAGTAATGTAACATTACTTGATCCTGATTACGGAACTGCTGTTAATGTCTCTAACACTCAGGGAGATAAATATGGAAATTATGGAGGGTATCTTGACTTTATGCTTAGCGACGGACAAATATTCGGTAATGTTTTGAAAGGTGTTTATGCGGTATTTCCTGAAGGCCTGGGAGTGAGATCGTTGCCTGATAGGTTCAATCTTAGCAAGATGTCGCCGGGATACTATTTTGTTCCGTTTTCTGGATCAGGAAACCTGATTGGTTTGTGGGCAGATTTATATGAAATCACAGCTATGCCTAAATTCTGCAAGACAACATCAGGCGCAAAAAGTTATATATTTCTGTTTGACCAGTATGGAAGATATACAGCGGATAGCAGAATAGATGAAGGTAACGCAGACTGGAACAATAATTTTGGGATAACCTTGTGTAATTATAGTCGTATCCCTATGAGATTTTATCAAGGTGGAGACTGTAATTGGCAGTTTGCCTCCAACGGGTTATTTGTTCCTCCTCAATGTAATGCAGAAACTACTACAAATGGATATTCAAAAAAGTTCTACAATAATTCGTGTAAGACTTTTTACATCTTAGCGTATGATATAATTGGTGGGTGGAAAGAAATATTTACATGTTCTTATCAGGAGCATGTAGGATATCCTAAGAGCACTTATAATATGTTCAACTGGTTTCAAAGCGATTTACATGGTACACTACCTGTTCCGAAGGAGTATCTAACAGCTCAATCATCGGAAGTGGTAGCACAGAGCGAGATAGTCCATGCTGAGTGGCAGATAGTAACATGGTTCATTACATATGATACAGTAGAAAATATAACAAAGAGCATTGGATGGCAAGAATTTTTTGGACAATGCTGGTTTACTGCTATCAATGCAAGAGGTTATTGGGAAACACATACGGCATCTACTACAACATTTAACTATACTAAATAAATATTATCTAAAGTATAAACACACTTGATAGGCAAACATAAGCCTTTCGGTGTGTTTTTTTTTATCTGCAAGAGGACAGTTTTCTTCCCTCACCCCTTATTTGAAGAAAACGGCTAAATTTAAGCGAAGCAATAAACGGGAATAAGGCTAGCCTTAAATAAGAAAACCATTGTAAGAATCATAGTAATAAAGGCTAACAGCTTAAACTAAAATAGGCGAATATGATTCAGGAATGAAATATAAAATATAGGAGGATAACCCATGAAATTACGCACGAGGAAGAAACTGAGTTACGCGATGATACCGTTGATGGCAGTATATGTGATGAGCCCGCAGGTGATATATGCCGGAGAAGCGGCGGTGAAGGGAGGCGTCCAGGCATCGGCGGATTCATCAGGGAATACTAAAGCTGCAATACCCGGATTGAAAGAATCGGCGGCGGAAGCGAAGGCGATAAATGAAGCAAATGAGAAGAACAAGCG
>JBAQYK010000192.1:0-6529 GCA_049299995.1 Candidatus Methanoperedens sp. | reverse complement strand
AAGCCCGGAGAGTTTTTTAAGCAACGGTCCCCGCTTCACAAACCACTGGTACCTGCTCGTGACCTTCTTACCATAATAGGCTATGGACAGCATGGGCAGGCTCATGCCCACTGAATAAACAAACAGCATCCACGCGCCGTAAGGGACATTGCCCACAGAAGCGACGTACGCAAGCACGGCGCCAAGAATCGGTCCGACGCACGGTATCCAGAGTACGCCAAGGGACATGCCCAAAAAAAAGCCTCCCGCAATGCCTCCTTCAGGCAGATTCAACTTTGAGTATCCGCTTATATTACCAAAATACTGCCTGATGCCCTGTGTTATTGCGCCTGATATTTTCATAAACTCCATGTTTATGTCATCGTCAAAGAGCACGGCGCCCATGCCAATAATAAATAGAATCGCTATGCTTCGCAAAGAGTCGGTGAACCCTGCGAATGTAGCGCCAAACGCTGAAACCAGTACCCCCATGGTTGTAAAACTGAGGGTCAATCCCGACACGATAGCGAGAGGTCGCAGCCTGTGCCCGGAAGAGCCTGAAAATATTACAGGCACAAGCGGGAGGCAGCAGGGCTTCATTATGGTCACTATGCCTGCAAGGAAAACCAGAAGTATTGAGGGGGCTGAGGGTTCCATGCGTGTTTCAGCCTGCCGTTGCGCCGATTGGGGTCGTTGTTATGCATGAAAACATACTATAATTTACATCTAATGTAAAACAATCTATATATTAATTTTGTAGAGTTGTTATTGTTATAATTGGTGGTTACCAAAACCACCTTCGAAGAAAGTGACGAAATGATTTTAACCTATCCCTGCATATATAATATTGCATAAACTGAAAAATGGGGAAGACGGGTATGGTGAATGGAGTACGTTTACGTTCACGCTGCTGCTTGTGGTGAATAAGGAGGAAAATAAATGACAAAAATACTTGTAGTGGATGATGAACCTTTTAATATTGAACTTATTTCGGGACTTTTGCCAAAAGAGTATGCTGTCAATACTGCATCCAATGGGAAAGAGGCGCTGATAAAAGTAAACGAAATGCTGCCAGACCTGATACTTCTTGATATAATCATGCCGGAGCTAAACGGTTACGAGGTTTGCAGGCGTCTTAAGAACGATGAAAAGACCATGTTCATACCAATAGTAATGGTGACAAGCCTGACGGAAAAAGAGGACAGGATAAAAGCGATCGAGGCTGGCACTGATGACTTCTTGAACAAACCTGTCGATGCGGTTGAACTGAACGCAAGAGTGAAGTCGCTGCTTCGGGTCAAGAAGTACCATGATGAATTGCTGGAAGAACAGGAGAAGCTAAGAGTTCTCAACGAAGAGCTTGAAGACAAGGTTAAAGAGAGGACTGCCTCTCTTGCGGCTGAGGTGGATGTACGAAAAAAGGCAGAGATTGACCTGTATAATACCTTGTGGGAACTGGCTCGCTCAAAGGCTGAACTTGAACGGATGATCAATATCACATCCCGCGAAATGCAGAAGCCCTTACAGGCGGTTTCCAGCAACCTTGGGCGTCTGGGTGAAAATTATAAAGGGAAGTTTCTTGATAATAATGCATGGGAAATGATTGGGGATGCAGTTGACGGCACTTTCGGGATGCAAAGACGGGTAAATGACCTGAATGCATTTTCACGCGTGCCAATCAGGAAAGAGCCTACAGACACCCGGACTATCCTTGATGGGGCGCTTTCTGATATTGACGTTGTTGTCAAGAAAACAGGGGCTGAAATAATCTATGACAAACTGCCTGAGGTATTGTGCGACCGGATACAGCTTCGCCAGTTATTCCATCACCTCCTTTATAATGCCATCAAGTACAGCAGCGAATGGGCGCCAAAAGTCCATATTTCCGCGGCACAGGAGGGGGATGACTGGGTGTTTACCGTACAGGATAACGGAATTGGGATTGATCCGAAAGATGTTGACAATCTGTTCAATATCTCTGAGGATCTACATGAAGGGCAAACAGAACAAGGTATCGGGCTTGCGGTCTGCAAGAAGATAGTGGAAAGTCATGGAGGAAGGATATGGGTGGAATCTGAAAAAGGAAAGGGCTCGAAATTCCATTTCACCATACCGAAAAAGTAAGGATGGATTAAGGGAGACCATACACATGGAAGCAGCGGAACCTGAGAAGGTGATTCAGGATTTGACCGGCGCAGGAATGAATGGGAGACGCCATTGCTGCGGTATATCCATATTTGTTTTCATGGCTCTGCTTCTCTTCTGATTTTCGCATATCAGATGCCAGAAGCCCTTGCAGCGCAGGATGATAAAGAATACACAGCAGGCGTCCCTGCGAACTTCCCGCCGCAGTACCAGGTGGATGCAACGGCTACTTTGAGAAAACGATTAATCCTCTTACTATCATGGAAGACATCGGGAAAATCATAAAGGGAATAAGTCATGAAAGCGCTGGTGGTGTAAAATAACAAAAACGACCTGAAGCTCCTGTTAAAAATGTTAACATCGAATGCCTGTGCGGGGCGAAAGCAATTCGGATTTGAACTAATCGTAAAGCGCCGAGGGGGGGAATTGAACTCCCGAGGGGCGAAGCCCCACAAGCTTTCCAGGCTTGCGCCTTAGCCGCTAGACTACCTCGGCACATCGTTTATCTTGAATCATCCAGAAACCCATACCATAATAAAACATTTTCAAAGTCTGATTTTGAAACGTTTCTTATGGTACAAAAGAATTTGTCTGCTTCAACTGTACTGAATCATCCTGGGAATGCTAATTTGTTTTTTAGTTATATAAAAGATTGTCCTGGAAGAACTTCCGGGGAAGAAATACAGGAAATCGCTATCAAAATAAACCCATCCACTGCCTGTCCTCTGCCGCTAACTATTTATTACGCAGTTGCGATTAATCATCCATGCAAAAACTTTCCAGGGAAAAATTTGAAGAAGAATACAGGCTCTGGATAAACTCGGCTGCAAAAGATGTCGCTTCTGCATTAAACCGGTTAAAACCTGATGAAATCAGGAACATAATCGCGCGAAGCGAGCAGTATCTTGAGAAGCCGGGCTCTGTTTTCGGGACTTCCGGGCTTGATTCAATCAGGAAACTTGCGCCTCCGGACATAGTTCTGCTATCAACCGATGCGGTTGTGTTCTCGCAAAGCATTTTTACCCCGATACCAGGTGTTTTTGATTATGCGGTTGCTATGAACAGGCGCTATTACCTGGGTTCATGGTATTCGATAATAACCCTCAACACCATGTACCTGGAGGAGGCAAGCGAAAACATGCTGAAATATGCGCTCTCCCATGAATTGCTGCAAAAGGAAATATACGAGGAAAATATGAGAAGCGGGGTTCGCAAATTCACACCTCTGGAGAAGCGAAAAATCAGCAATGAAACTTTAAACAGGGCAATTGAAAGTTCTGGTATAACACCGGATGAGCTTTTACAGGAAAATGAACTCATGCAAAAAGTATCATTTCACTCTCCTCTTATCCCGAAACCCTTTGCTGAAACCGCGCTCTACTGGTATATGGAACAAAACCTGGAAGACTTCAAACAATATGCCGGGGCGAGCAAGACCAAAAAGGAAGAAAAAGTCGGAAAAAAATTAAATTCGGATTTCAAGGGATGGCTTGATTTTTCTACCAACATATACAGCATGTTCCTTGCCAGCGTCAAAAAAGAATTGAACTACATGGATTACGGATACGCATGAAAATTATAGCGATTGCTGATACGCATATAAAATCCGGCTCGATTATAGGGTGCCTGCCGCATGGACTTGTCCGATTAATTAAAGGCGCTGATATGGTTATCCATGCCGGCGATTTTGTCACACAGCAGGCATACGATGAACTTTCAGGCATTTGCAGGCTTGAGGCAGTACACGGGAACATGGATTCCCCTGATTTAAAAAATTTGCTTCCCGCGCAAAAGGTCATTGAAGTGGAAGGTGTCAAAATCGGAATTGTACATGAGGCTGCGCTATCGCTTCAGGACACCACGGGCGCATGGTACATGGCAAAAGAAATGGGCGTGGAGGTACTGGTTTTCGGTCACATCCACAAACCTGTTATCGAAAAAGACGACCTGCTGCTTGCCTGCCCCGGAAGCCCCACCGCACCAAGATTATCAGAACCAAGCGCGGTTGAGTTGAACATCAAAGACGGGGGTCTGTCCGGACGAGTAATCACGTTTGAAGGGGCGCGATGCGGGGCGCTAAATTTCGCGGCGCGTTTTTAATAGTTATCCTGCGTTCGTCTTTGCTGTTTCTATCAATTCCCGCGTTATTTCCGGCAGCTTACCGTTCAGCCTTTTAAGTTTCCTCGGCTTGCAGTTTTCAAGAGCATACGCAAAGATTATCGGGACGCCGACTGTGGCATCAAGATACGGTATCACATTCCCTTCGCCTGCTTTCGGGATTTTTCCCCATGACTTGCCTTCGTTTATCGTAGCGCCTGAGAGCCCCCCGGTATCCGGGCGGTCAATCGTTACCTGCACAACATAATTCTCGCCGGGACATTCCATACCGATTATCTGGGAAATCATGGGACCTGTTTGCTGCAGGAAATTCTTGGGCACGCCGCCGCCCACTTCAAGAACGCCGCGGGGAATATCATGAATCATGCTGTCATGCACTATGGCTGCGCTTTCCAGTATATCCATTGTGGGGCTCGGGTCTATGAAATCCCCGGGATTTAGTCCCGATGAACCGGATTTTGCGCTTGCCATGATGGGAAGGTAACTTGTACTCATGCCGACTGAGGAATCTGCAAAACCGGGGACAAAGACCGGGACATCATTTTTTGATGCGGATGCGATAAATGAACGTTCAGGAGCTTTTGCAGTTTCCAGTACGCCTTCTCCCAGCGTTTTATTATAAAATGCAGTTGAGTATTTTTCAGGGAATTTGTTTTTTTCTACCGCTTTCCCGGTCAGCGCCTGTATAATCTTATCCTGCGCTATAAGCGTGCGCTGCATGTCGATATACACATCATAAATCCGCACCACGCCATGTTCAGCCAGTTCATTGTCGTCTGCCGTGTAATCCCCCTGGTGGACTGGTAAACCGTATGCAAAATGCAAATCGTGATAGGTATTGGCGCCTGTCGTGACAATCCAGTCGATGAAACCTTTTTCTATCATTTTGATGATGCCGCCGCCCATGCCAACAGGAGTCATGGCGCCTGCAAGCGTCAGGCAGACTGTGGAATGCTCATCTATCATGGTCTTGAAAAGATGGCAGGCTTCCGCAAGTCTTTTTGCGTTATAGCCCATGCCGTCAAAGACCTCATCGACCAGTTGAGTTATGGTCATGTTTTCGGAAATAGGGACAGGAGAGATTGGTTTTCCTTCCCAGTAGTTATGTTTCATGTTGTGCATATTAATCCCTGGAGCTTATAATCGATACCTGAAATTAGAACTCTTCTTTTCAAATGTCCAGCGGGATATTTAAGAATTGCTGATGATGGTGATTGAAATATATCGTCCTGTACCACATCAGACCGCATTAAGCACTAAAAGGCAAGACACCAGCGGAAGCCTGCGGAATCAAGGGAGAGGGAGATAATAAATGGGTAACTCTAATCCAGAATGCAAGCCATATAGAGCACCATAAAAACAACGATATCTAAAAACTTTAAATTTTTAGAGAGCGATATATTTAAGTATAAAGAAAGTATATACCTTTTTGGTTATATGGATGTAACGTGTCGCAGTAGGCATGTCAATGTAAATACACTGATTAAAGATAAGCATCTAAAGTTAACCAATGCTTTTACTCGTTTTGTCAAACGATGTATTTCATTGATATTCTGGCAAACAGTTAAAAGCTTTTGCAACCATATGACTTTGGAGGTTGGACAGATGGCTGAAAAGATTGATGTATGGGATAAGGATTTCGGAGAGGTTGTTGTAGATAGAGAAAAAATGAATAAATTTTCATATAAGTATAGGGGCTCTGTAAGGATGGCTTTGGGGCTTTTTTTCTCTAATAATGAATATGACCATTGGCGAAATAAAGTATTATCTGCAAAATTACCCTAATTTCTTTTTTTACTATAATATATGTTCTCAGAAATTGAAGAGGAGAAGCTTAAGCAAACCACTCTTTTATATGGTAGAGTAAAAGAGTTAATAATTTTTTGCGAAGAGAATCAAGAAGAGTTTAAGTCGAATTTTTATATAGTGAAGGAATTGAGAGATGCATTTGACCATTTGATGCGTGTTTTTGCTGTAAAGCTTGGAGTAAAAACAAACAATGGAGAAGAATATATAGAAGCAAGCTTAGAGAAAGTTATGGGGCATGTTTTCAGAGCAGGATATGATACATTAGATTTTGCTTCGATTATTTTAAGGGATAAAATCAATAAGGAAATATCAGAATTTTCATCCCCTACTATAGAGGCAGCAATTCCAAAATATTACTCTGAAATTAGACCATCTATTGAAGCAATTACAACAGATATAATCGCATTAAGAAATAACAAGGATATCGCAAAACCTTCCACTGAGAGGTTCGACCAATATTTTAAAAACATTGTTACAC
>JBAQYK010000191.1:0-7079 GCA_049299995.1 Candidatus Methanoperedens sp. | reverse complement strand
AAAAAATTACCACCTATAGAAAATGCTGGGGACTGGGCTTAATTTTATTCACTATACCCCGCAGCTATGCTGCGGCTGGGACAAGCCATAGTCGATGTAAAACCTCAGCAGCCTTATCCGGGCGATGCCCCCCCGCGCCTCTGGTATGTGGTTAGTTACTATGGGAAGGGCGAAGAGAGTAAAAAAAACTTATTCTGGATAGGGAAAGGTTACCGAAAACTGGAGTTAGTATATTAATTTCATATTAATATTAACGAGAATACTTTACAATCAGTTGATGGTCTTTCCATTTCATATCAATATCATTCTTCGCATAGATGTTGTAATGGGTACGTGTTACTAACAGCATTTACGACCGCCCGGGCATCAATTTTAATGACGGGTGATAGCCTTGAATCTTCCATTATAGTAATGCGCGCAAGTTCGACAGGGATGTTCAACGATATGTTTTTTGTTCTTCCATACCGTCCCTTGGAAACTACACGAGCAGTTATGATATCCAACATTGCGAGGTCAGATATATAATCAGTGACCCTCCTCTGGGTTAGTATTTCGAGCCCGATGATGCTGCACAGGTTCTTGTACAGCAAGTATACTTCATGTGTTTCAATTATACGTGGTTTGGGTGTGTTAAGCAACAAACAGCTTGCGAGAACGAGTTTTATCTGTGTGGGAAAGGTCTTTATTGTTTCTTTTACCGTATCGATCTCTATCTGAGCCTTCGCTGCCAGAACGTGTTCTTCCCCGATTACAGAGGCTTCGAGTCTTTCGGCTATCTCGCCGCTTACCTTGAGCAGGTTGATAGCTTTGCGTGCGTCGCCGTGCTCCTGGGCGGCAAGGGCTGCAATTAATGGGATTGTGGTGTCGCTGAGCACGCTATCCTGAAAGGCCAATCGAGACCTTTGCAATAATATGTCTCGCAGTTGGTTGGCATTATATGGACCGAATACGATTTCGTTTCTTGCCATGGCGCTCTTGGTTCTGGGGTCAAGGCTGTCGAGGAACTTAAGGTCGTTGGTCACTCCAATGATACAGAGGTTTTTATCTGTGAATTTGTTTTCCCTTATCCTTGCGAACATATTCAGAACGTCAGGATGGTCGAGTTTGTCGATTTCATCGAGAATAATAATAGGTACGCCAACACTCCTATTGACTGCATCGCAGAAGATTGAAAAATACGCATCAAAGCTGTTCCGTATCTTCTTCTGGACGACTTCAGGACATATACTGACCAGGATGCTGCGCAGTATACCCACATCAGTACCTACAGCTTCGCAGTTAACATGTGCCATCATGACGGGAATGCCATCCCTCCCAGCATCTCTTTCCAGTCGTGTTGTCACAAGATCCGTTACTGTGCTCTTTCCAGTCCCGGGAAGCCCGTAGATGAATACATTGTCGGGCACTGTGTTGTCCATCGTCCTTGTAAGACAGGACATTAGCTTGTCTATTTCGGGATCCCTGTGAAGGATATCTTCGAGCGTGATCAGGTCGCTTCTCATTTTCAATGAGTCGTAAGACTTAAATATCGTACTCGGGTTGGTTGTGAACTCTCTTTTACTTACCACAATGCCTCAATTTCCATTTCCATAGACGTTGTGTGGGGTTATAATGGTTTCTCATGGAACACACATACACATGTGATTTCCGATGGAACTTTCAGGAAAAAGCCTTTGGCAAAAATAAATGATATACAGGAACTAGCCAGTGGTGTTCATGCACTGAATCTATATATACATTCCGCTTTGTTTCTGCATTGTGTTTTTTTATGTTATTATAATATTGGATAAACACAACTAATATAAAAAAAATTAGTGGAAAAAACCATGGTGGGACGAACAAAAATTATGTTAAAAATTACCTTAACAGGCTTGAATATACTAACTCTTAACTGATAGAAAATCGAGGTCACAAGGACTATTAAACTCACAGTTTCAGTTGTAGAAATGCTCAAAACATGGCAACTTTCTTGAAGTTCCATCGGAAATGATATGTGTATACGTCTATTTTTTGAGCATACCTGTGAAATAATAGAGTTCCATCGGAAATGATATGTGTATAAGAAACATGGGTTAAATCAACGACAGTCCTTGTGAGATTTCATATTAATATTAACAAGAAGACCTTACCAATTTTGTTTTATTTTTGATTTAAAGGTTGAGCTGTACAGCATTCACGAAACCGGAACGCCCAGCATACCACCTACATAACTTCTTATTGCTCCCCCTTTAGTACCTCTGATGATGCCTGAATGAGAACCTCCGAGGGTATCAGTTACTTCCACAGCGTAGTAAGTATTATAACTGGAACCAAAAGGCCCGCTAACTATAGCTGAGACTGCCGCTCCGTAGTGGTCTAAAGTATATCCTGTGAGATAATAACATGAAAGGCTACACGAAAAACTCTCAATATAGAAACCGCCAGTATCGTAACGAGAGTAATCGCTCATATCAGGCATGAATATACCAGCCCCAACTGCGTTTATTGGAGGATATGCTGTAGCTGTTGTACTTGCAGAGCTATCAGCGCCCCATTCATCAACTGCCGTAACAACTATATTGTATGTGCCCGGTGAGTATTGATCCCATGGAAGGTTCCAGCCAAAATTATATTTTCGGATCCATTCCCATGGATTTGAATCATAAGGTCTAAAGACAGCGTATCCAAACGTGTACTGATTGGAGCCGGTAACCACTCCGTTCATACCCCAATCGTATGTTGCATCGAAATAATCTCCATCAGGGTCTACAATCGTAGCATAAATTGTTGATGGAGATATAGAATACCATAACCTGCTTGCGCTCTGGCAGTCATATCCGCAGAAGTATCTTGGACTTGCACCTACTAAATTAATGCCGTTGAATTCCACGCGATTAATGGTTATTTTTGGCGGCTCGTTCTTGTATATGAGTATCTCTATAATCCTGCTACTTGTAAGGCCCCAGTTATCTTTTGCAGTAATCGTTACATAATAAATATTGAACTTCCGCCCGCTGCCATCTTCATAATCCCAGCGAGTCGGGAAGTATGTCTTCGAAGCGTTCCCGGATGTAGTCCAGGTACTTCCTGTCCCGTCGCCCCAGTCGTATAGATACCACACTGCATCCCCGCCGGGATCGCCGCTCGGATTATCCGGATCGTATGAAATTGCCCTGAAAACTATAGGGCGTTTCTCAATGAATGCATTCGGCGCTAAACCTGCTTTTCTCCTCGTGGTATTTATAGCTACGATTGTGGGCCGCCTGGGCGCATTATCGTATACAAAGACTGTATCGTTATAAGCTGTTACGGCATTATATGGATCTCTAACCTGCGCCGTGAACCCTACGCTCTGGTTCAGTATAAACTTGCTTGTACCCGCCCAGGCAGCGTACCTGTGAGTTTTATTTGACGTCTGTTCATTCATTCTTGGGAACAGGGATGTTTTGTTCCACAGCAGTTCGGTACTTGTTATGAGTTCATCCTGGGTAGGTGTGCTGTTGAGCCAGTTAGTTTCGTATCCGTCGCCCCATATGTATCTGTAATGCAAATAATCCTTGTACTGCATATCCTCGATATTCGGATCGGTTACATTGAGGCTAATGTTTGCAGGATCTCCTATATGTACCGGGTTGCGCCGGGATGCAAACGGCTCAATGCTTTCTGATAAAGGATATGCCCTCGGTGTTTCTCCGTTTAAAGTTAGATACTGCAATGCGGCTGAACTGTACGAATTTGTCAGATTGCGAGTGCTGGCTGCATTCATATCTCTGACAACAGGTGGGTCGTTATAAACATCCACAGTCTGGCTTCCAGAACCAGAAAGCGGGTTATTAATAATCGTCCCCGGTATATCATTCAAACCCGAAAGCCCGCTGTCAGTAGCGGTTAGACCGACTGTATGGATACCTGTAGTAGGCATCCAGAAAACTCCCGGTGGGGCATCAGGGCTTGTATCTCCTTCATCATGGCTGGCGCGCTGCCCAACATACACCTGCGGCGGAACTGCGCGCCCATCAAGAGTCCAATCGAGTTTAAGGGGTTCGGGGAACTGAGGCTCATAATACCTGTTCCAGTCCCATACTGAAGGATTAGCGCTCACCCAACCGTGCTGAGTAAGGTTGCCTGTATACCACGGCAGGCTTGAATCTGTCAGGTCTGCAAGCATGCCAATGCTCACGTACGGAGGATAATTTTGAGGAGGTCTATCTTTAAACCAACCAATCATATTCTCATAGCCTTCATCATCAGGAGGGGTCTCCTGGTAATCCCAGCGTGTATGAGCCACCCATGTCAAATTATAGTCAAGCATCTTTTTCACTGGCCATGAATAGTTAGGCAGCCCGGCGACTTCGCCGCTATTATCTTTAACACCCAGGCTCAATGTCTGGTTATCCTTTATCTTCCACCAGCCCTCGCCCCAGTCAAGATACTCGTGTATGATATAGTTCTGCGTTGCGCCGTTATCCGGACTTTCTTTAACGAAATCGTAGTAATCGATTGTGTTATTACTCGTGAAATTATACCTTGCATATCTCCCTTGCGTTTCAGGGTAAGCATATTCGCCGGTGAAATTAGCAGGTATCCTGTTTATGATAAATTCTTTTTTCGCATAATCTCCATCTTCGATATATGCTCTGAGCTCAACTGCAAACGTTCCGAATCTCGTCATTGCAACCGGGTAGCTCCACTGCACGCTGGTATTACTCAGCCTGACAATATCCGCATCGTCTACAGTAACTCCATCACTGTTATAAATTCTCAAAGAGACATTTGTTATAGTTGTCTTATTGGTCCGAGCAGTCCCGGATGCAAGGATGCCTGCGGCAGATGTCTTAGATACTCTCCTTGGAGGAGTGTTTATTGCGATAACAGGAACGTCGGCATATACGACATATAAACTGGTTGATGACGTCAAACCGCCTATATCATAAACCCTGGCTTCGATTATGTTCATCCCTATTTCTAATTTAATATTTTTATTCCAGGACAGAACACTCGTTGCTGTTTTGTTGGTTGCATTCCCGATAGCTTGCTGGCATACTGAATTTTTTGGAGGGAATAACCAGTCTATAATATCGGTTAAATTAGTAGCATTCGTAGAAGCATTGCTGCAGAATATATTGGAGGGATACAGCGCATAACTTCCGATCAGTTTACTCTCACCGCCTGGTATTATACGTGTCACATCGATTTTAATCTGTGATATTCCATCCGCATCGTAAGCAGTGCCGTTCACATCAATATACTCAGTTCCAACCCGGTCGCCCATCATTAGATTCGTTATCTGTATAGAGGGGTTTCCACTCTGCCTTATAATGGTTATGTTTTTAGAAACCATGTTGTCCTGGTCGTCTACGGCTGTAACTGTAAAAGTGTTAGAACCAAATGATAGGGGAACATTGTAGTACCAGTCAGCAGCCTGAAGTTCGCGCCCGAATATGCCTGTAGCGAGATTGCCGTTTACATATACGCCTGTTACACCAGTATTATCCCATGCCACGCCGCTGATTATAGTCGATGGATACTCTATTACAGCGCCATCTTCAGGAGATAAAATATCCAGTATGGGCGATGAATAGTCTGCATATACATAGATAGAGGTGTTTGCAAAATTGCCCGCCACGTCTTTTGCCCTGATATAGAAGGTATTTCTTCCTTCAAATAGTTCCATATCTATGCTCCAGTTCAAAACCGCTGGTCTCCACCAGTTAGAACCTGTGAGATTTGCATTCTGATCATTTACAGACAGATAATCCATTTCATAGTTATCGTACACTGTTCCATACACTCTTATTTTCTTTTCACCAGTCCAGAAACCGTTTACCGGAGCAATCACGGTTATAATTGGTGGATTGTTATCTTTGTAGAATGAAAGTGTTTTCTCAACTTTATTACCAGCCATATCTATCGCTACAACTTTTGCAGTAGTCGCGTTTGTGATGTTGTTTATTTGTATTGTAAAAGTATTATTCACGCCTGGAATTCCCGGAGCATAACTGATATTTCCATTATCATTGATTTCAGCATAAACATACGGATTCCCGAAAAGAGGAGTATCGTCACTGGCGCTGCCAGTTATTATAGCGACGGTGCCTCTTATGTATTTGCTTGTATTTTCCACTACCAGAGCTGGAAAAACATTGTCATAAATAACAGTAGTGTTGCCGCTCCACCCGCTTCTCCTGCCTGCTTTATCAAACGCCTCTGCCCTGGCAATATAACCTGTAGCTGATAAAGGCGGTGAGATGGTATATGTTCCATTAGCTCTGCCGCTGAACGCAAGTGTTTTATTTGGACCTGATAATAAATCAGGCACCGGTGAACTCTTCAGTTCAAAAATTATATAATCAACCCCTGATCCCTGGTCAGCTGCACTGAAATTAAAAGTGATGCTTGCTTGGGTGGCATTAACAAACCTGAAATATGCGCCGCCGCCGTACGTGGGTGTTGTCAAGTTGGGTTGGGTAACTGTGGGATCCCATGGATCGAACATTGTCAGAGCGCTCCATGCGCTCCATGCACTTGTTCTTTCCGCATTATCTACAGCATATGCTCTTGCTTTGTAACTCATGCCCGGCGACATCAAATTATAGGTGTATGCTCCCGAAGCGCCTATCCAGCCATTAAATACTATATTACCGGTCTCATCCGCGATTTCCATATAGACATTATTTACACCAGAACCTACATCAGCAGGGTTAGTGGTATATGAAACACTGCCAGAAGTGGAATATACTGATGCCGCCGGAATAGAGATGGTAGGATCATCAAGGTCAATTCTTACGTAGATGCGGTAATAATCGCCGGGATTCGTTGCCGCATCTACAGCCCTGAAATCGAATGTATAGTTTCCTGTGGTCATTACAGGATGATACGGTGAAGTCGCGTTTGTCCATGTGCCGTTGTTCCTCCGCACCTGATAATAAGATACGCCGCTGCCAGCATCTGATACAGCAGGCCATGTGAAATACGGCGATTCATGCACGCTCCACGGCGGGTTAGGAGATGAAGAACCGTTTGAATGGGTCTCAGATACTACAGGCTTATCCGGTTTTGCGGTATCCAGCGAAAAATTAATTGATGAGTACGCGCTGGTT
>JBAQYK010000190.1:0-3880 GCA_049299995.1 Candidatus Methanoperedens sp. | reverse complement strand
AACTCCCATTATTAGCGGTAAGCAGAAAAGGGGCAAAATCCCTGAGATCAAAAACGATATAACCCATACCCTTTAATTTTTCTTTATCCCTAATGTCCTTTGCGATAATGCCATATCTAACTTTTCGCCGGGCATTATACCAGTTCACAAGCGTTGCTTTTCGCTTTAATTCGGCTAATATGATTTCCACCTCATTTGAATCCAGTGAACTCCACTTACATTCGAAAAAGGATATTTCCTTTTTCTCCTTGTTCAAAGTAATTATGTCTATCTCCTCCGTTTTATGCCACCATCTGCCAATATCCATAAATTCAAAAGGCAGCAAACCCTTTTTGTTCATTTCTATCAAAAATTCGACTGCCTGTTTTTCAAATGCCTTCCCGAAATAAGAATTAATATCTTTCATGATTAATTCAAATGCCTTCTCAGGGTTGATTTCCAGCAATCGTGAATTCTTGTAAATGAACCTGAACCAGAAATTAAAAAAATTATCCAGAAGGAAATATCTGGTGTCTCTGATGCGGCTCATTATCACAGGTTTTTCTCGGGTTACTATCTCATAATTAGTTACAAGTTCGGAAAGGTATTTTGATACTGCGCCCGGCTGCAAACCGGTATAATCTGAAATCTCCTTGGGAGTTGCATTCCCGGATGAAATTGCTTCAAGTATCGAGAAATAGCTCCTGTGCTCGGAACCAAACTCAAGTGTTAGAATATTTTTTCCTTCCTCTGTCAGTATCTTTGTGTCAATAAATAATTTTTTAAAAGTCTCTACCGGGTCATCAGTTCCCATCTGTCCGGCAAGAAGAAGATATTTGGGAACACCACCGAAAATAAAATAGAACTTTGAAGCATTCTCTATTTCTAAATTAAAAAAAGCATTCAAGAACGTAAAACTATCAAAAAAGTTAAATGGTTTTATATTGAAAAGCATCGTAGCTCTTCCAAATAGCGGTTCTTTGGTATCTTTGAATATTTTCTTTATCATTCCTACATACGAACCTATTATCAGGAACATATGCTGCGATTTATTATGATTCAAGTCCCAGTATTTCTGGAATTTTGAAAATATACCGGGATTGACTTTACTCAGATTCTGGAATTCATCAAACACCACAATCAATTTCTCTTTCTGCTCAAAGATCAGATTAAAGAAATCATCCCAATTTTCAATCCGCGGTTTTATTTTGAGTATATCTCCAAGCGACTCTTCTATGTCTTTAAAAATCAACGCTTCAGGCTTTATTTCTATAAAAAAATAGACAGCTTTCTTTCCTTTTATGAATTCGCGGCTCAATTCGGTTTTCCCGACCCTGCGGCGACCGTAGATCACCACAAGGGAAGATGAACCTGAGCTGTAAACATCCTCCAATATGCGAATTTCATTCTTTCGATTTATGAAGCCTACCATAGAGTAACATACTGTTCAGTTTGTATATAAGAATTATGGTTGATGTTTGCGGGATGATTGTGAGCGCCGAAGTAATCCTTTCCAAAGCGTTTATGCTAAAAATAATTTAGCATATAATTTCTTACTGCCCCAAAATCATACTGGTGTCAATCTTTTTTGGCTTTATTTTCTTGATGAGCGCTTATATTTAGCGTTTGAAAAGGTTCTTCTGGATTCTCCTCACCTTTTCCGAGCATAAAAACCCATCGCCCGCAATCAATTCATGTCTTTATGATTCTCAGGCTCATATCAAGCCAGTTCGATGAATGGGTCAGCGCGCCAACCGAGATAACGTCAACGCCAGTTCCGGAATACTCTCCTACATTTTCAAGGGTTATGCCGCCCGACGCTTCAAGGATAACATTATCCCTCATGCCATTTTTCACAAGTATTTTAACAGCAGTCTCAATTTCACCGGGAGACATATTATCAAACATTATGATATCAACACCCAGTTCTGACGCTTTGACCGCAGAGCCTGCATTTTCCACTTCAACTTCTATCTTCTGTGTAAAGCTTGCCGTTTTTTTTGCATCGTTCACGGCTTTTTCAAGTCCCACTACCGCAATATGATTATCCTTTATCATGACCGCGTCTGAAAGATTGAACCTGTGAGGGTCGCCACCGCCTGCTATGACCGCCTTTTTCTCAAACTTCCGAAATCCCGGCGTGGTCTTCCTTGTGCACGCGATTCTCACACCCCCTGCCTTATCCGCATACCTGCGAGTCAGGGTGGCAATCCCGCTCATCCTTCCAAGGAAATTCAATGCCAGCCTTTCAGACCTGAGGATAGACCTTGCCCCTCCTTCCAGAGTGAAGATTATGTCGTTTTCTTTTATGGCGGAACCATCCACGAAATCGGTTGCCGCAAATACGTCAAAATATTCAAAAACCTGCGTGGCTTCGGAAAGCCCTGCAACGAATCCCTCTTCTTTTGCTATTACTTCCGCCTGCACTTTGCAATCCGGAATTATCGTGCATGAAATATCGTTATAACCGATATCTTCCTCGATGAACCGTTCAAGTTCGGTCAATAACATAATCAATCCCGATAGTTAATTGTTTTAACATTACTTATATACTGCTGTTTATGTATTTAGAAATAAGAAGGATTTATGCTAAATATCGGAATAATCGGCTGCGGCGCCATAGGCACGCAAATCTGTAAAGCCATTGATGCAGGTATTATAAATGCAAATCTTGTGGCGATTTACGACCGGAGCGCCGAACACTGTGAGAAACTGCTCGAGGCGCTTAATGATAAATATGAAATAACCTCGCCTGAGGAATTGATATCCAGGGCTGATATCGTGGTTGAATGCGCATCACCGGAAGCAGTCCTGGGCATTGGGCTTAAGGTTTTAGAAAACGGAAAAGACCTTATGGTATTAAGTGTGGGAGCTTTCATGGATTCAAAACTGCTGGAAGAGTTTGTTCGCGCCGCAAAAAAACACCAGTGTAAAATATACATACCATCCGGCGCCATTGCAGGTATTGACGGATTAAAATCAGCATCCGTGGCTGCCATAACTAAAGTTGTGCTCTCCACTACAAAAAACCCGCATGGTCTAAAAGGCGCGCCGTATGTCTTAGAGCATGATATTGACCTTTTCTCTTTCCATGAAAAGACTCTCCTCTTTGAGGGAAACGCGGAAGAGGCAGTCAGGGCTTTTCCCGCCAACGTCAATGTTGCGGCTTCCCTGAGTTTGGCTGGTATCGGCGCAAAAAAGACACAGGTGAGAGTTTTTGTTGACCCTGAAGCCACAAAGAATATCCATGAGCTTGTGGTTGAGGGGGATTTTGGAAAGTTCACTTGCCGCGTTGAAAATATCCCTTCTCCTGATAATCCGAAAACAAGCTTTCTTGCTGCGCTATCGGCTATCGCCACGTTGAAAAAGATTACAGAACCGCTCCAGATAGGGACTTGAAATGGCTTTAGAAGTTTTTTCTTCATTGATTTCTGAATTAAGGAAAAAGTTATTTTACATTGCCGCGGTTTTCGGCGCCGGGGCAATAATCTCATTTTCTTTCATGGGTGACGTAATAAAAAAAATAGAATATGATATGTTCTTTCGCCTGAACCTGCCAGATAAACCTGATGCATCAGAGCAGTTAATAAAGATATCCCACAACATCGCTTCGCTCTCTAATGAAGTTAATAATTCTATTATTGCAGAGAACCTGACAAGGCTCTCAGGTGAGTTAATAAATATATCCCAGAATTTAAATATATATAAACCCAATATTGTTTACCTCACCCCGATGGAAGTGCTGATGCTTGAATTCAAGATGTCGCTTATATTTGGTGCACTCCTTGCATCTCCGCTTGTTGTATATTATTCATATAAAGGGTTAAAAGGCAGATTGCCGGGTGCAATATCCGAACATAAATCATTAATAGTTTCTATAATAGTAGCAGCCATACTGTTG
>JBAQYK010000189.1:0-2294 GCA_049299995.1 Candidatus Methanoperedens sp. | reverse complement strand
ATGGACCGGTCGGGAATTGAACCCGAGGCCTCTCCCATGCCAAGGGAGCGATCTACCCCTGAGCTACCGGCCCTAAAAGGGTGAGTTGCATAGTGCTTAGAGTTAGATAAAGGTATCGATTATTTGGCGGGCTCTTATTTTTGCTTAAAGACAAGATTTAAATTGGATGGCGTATTATTGGCGCTAGTCTCGGGCCCGTAGCTTAGCCAGGTGGAGCGCTCGGCTGATAACCGAGAGGTCTTGCGTTCAAATCGCAACGGGCCCATACACTTTAACAAAAAGAAAGAATAGGGCATAATCGTTATCGTGAAGGCGCAAAAAGAGCTATGCACGATAATGATATATATAAGACGAATCATTTTTATTGAATGATGGCTGATAAGCAAGCTGGTAACAAATCTTTAATAAGTAAAATTGCACCTCTGGTCATTATAATATTATTAGTCGCATTTACTGCTGTTTATTTTACATCACCAAAGCCGGTGTTTAATCTGGAAGACAAAAACAATAATGGATTCAATAAAAATTCAGAAGACACAATTACTTTGGATTTAAATAACAAGGGAACTGCGCCAGGTTTTGCAATTCTATGCTATTATTCGAAAGAATTTGCTTTTAAAACCGATAATGGTGATTTTGTACATTATTCTTGTTTTAAAGAAACTAAAGACCCGATTCAATCCGGGTCAATAAAGCCGTATACATTAACTGTTAAACCGGAAGAATATATCTTTTACTACCTGCAAAATGCATCTATCAGGGTGGAAGTTATATGCAACCAAAAAATCTGGTCTCTATTACCTAAAAAATGTGATAGTGTAACTCAGATATACCAGTATGAAAAAGACGGAGACCGTTTCAATAAAATAACATGATATTAGGTAAAGCCATATTTTTGCTCATAGAAGCTCTAACAGCATCGGGACTCGGGGATGGTTATGCTTCAGCTTTGCGTGCTGTGCAGCGCCTGAAATAGAACACGGAGCTCACAAGTGACGCGGATGCAAGCCTGCGACGGCGAGAATCCCATGTTTTCATATTCTCAATATTTCCGGTAGATATTTTTCCTGTGACCTGCTTCTATCACCAGGATGAGCAAACGCTCATTTTCTATGTAAAGGATAGCCCGATATTCACCAACACGGTGAGTACATAGAGGATTCTTTTGTGTCCCTTTGATCTTTTTTACATGAGGAGAAGGATCATCTTTGATGCTGTTGATTGACCGAATTATGCTCTGCGCAATTTCCAGAGGTAACTTTTTGAGATCCTTTCTTGCTTTTGAAGTATATTCGACCTTATAGCTCATTTCAGGTCAAATTCTTTCATGATATCTTCTTCGGAATGCAGGCGTCCGTGTTTTATGTCTTCAAGAGCTTCTTCTATACCTTTTATCGCCTCATCGCTGAGCGGTTCTCCATCTATTGCCAGATTCGTCAATCTTTCTATAACGGAACTATACGATTCGCGGGAATGATATTTTAGAGAGGTAAGTTTATCCTTTACCTTCGGGTCTAAACAGATAGTTGTGGTAGCTGTCATATATGTTACTATAGGTACCTATATGTAATATACTCTGCGGTTTGTTCTTCAAAATTTGCCAACTTATTTTTTGTCAAACCCTAACAAATCTTCCTGAACATCCGCGCCTGGAACCCGTGGTACTTACAGACCCCCTCGGCATCTTTCTGGTCTATTGTCTTGCTATCAAACGATGAGAGGTCGGCAGAATACAGCGCGAACTTCGAATCCCTCGCTATTACTTTTGCGCTGCCTTTGTATAGCTTCATCTTCACATTCCCGGTCACTCTTTCCTGCGTCTTATCGATAAAAGCGTTTAAATCCGAATACAGCGGCTCATCCACAAGACCCTTGTACGCAAGCTCGCTCCACGTTTCATCAACTATCGACTTGAACCTGAGTTCATCCCTCGTAAGCACAAGCTTTTCAAGGTCTTTATGCGCGGTCAACAATATCGTGGCTGCCGGATGCTCATAATTTTCCCTTGCCTTCAATCCAAGCACCCTGTCCTCTATCATATCCGTGCGTCCAACGCCGTGAGCGCCGCCGATTTTGTTTAATTTTTGAATCAACTTCACGCCATCAAGCTTCTTGCCGTTCAGCGATACAGGCACGCCGCATTCAAACCCGATATCAATGCTCTCGGCGCCCGGCGCATTTTCAGCCGAAACCGTCCATTCGAATATCTCTTCAGGAGGGATGAAATCCGGTTCCTCAAGACGCCCGCCCTCGATGCTTCGGCTCCAGATATTCTCATCCACGCTCCACGGTTT
>JBAQYK010000188.1:0-2354 GCA_049299995.1 Candidatus Methanoperedens sp. | reverse complement strand
TTGAAAAACCTAATCTAAATCGTGAAAATAATTTGATATTCAATAATTCAACTCAACCTGATTTAGATGCGAATAGTTTTACGGTTGACGTATATATAGAATCAAGTTCGAAAGTAAATGCTATCGAGTTAAAATCAGTAAGACCTAACTCAGGTGAAATGGGTGGAGAAAAACAAAAAATTTTACAGGCAAAAGCTGCACTTTATAATAATTTTATCGGGAAAGATATAAATTACTATATTGGATTCCCATTTGACCCAACAAGCAATATCCCTACAGGTCATGATAAAGTAAGATTTCTAGATTATTTAGTTGATGGTAGTAAATATTTTGCATTAGATGAAGTGTTGTTGGCTAATGAACTGTGGGATTTTCTGTCAGGGGATAGCAATACTATGGAGCAAATTCTTGAAATAATTAATGCAATTGCCACACCGGATTTTATGAATAAATATAATTACTTAAACGATAATATAAATCGACTAAATGATAGCGAACATTATAGAAATTTGCTTCAAGGGTGGTTTCTATTCCAGGAAATAGATTTGCTCAACAATAATGCAATAATTTTACAAAAAACAAGGCATAATTCTAGAGCTGACAGAATTTTCAAACAGCCCATTTTTAAAAATGGAGAGTATAATTCAACACGGTACGATTTTCTTAAAAATTTAGTAGATTTCAACGTATCGTCATGACCCCCGAACTCCTCTCTCTCGCAAAATACCTCGCCTCCTCCCGCGCCGAGTTTGCGCTCTCAGAGATGAACCAGTACCTCAGCCGGAAATACGAAGAAAAAGAACTCTACGAGCTCTTAAAACCCCACTTTTATGACCTTGACCTCTTCTGCGGCGCCGACTACAAATGCACCAAACTCGTAAAGCTGCCGCTCCCTGCTGACGAAACGGTAATCAGGGAGCTTGAAGCGCATTTTAAAAATCCAAAACTGCCTGCGCGCGTCGAGAAATTAATCGGCTCCTATATCGAGAGCGCCTGCGGGAAAAACTGGGACTCCGGCGAAACAGCGCAGTTGATTCGCGACAATATCGTGAAGCAAAAAGAAGAATACTGGACTGCGGGAGGAGGCTCACAGTATCCAAAAATCAGGATTGTCTCCTATTTGCTCTATCATTTTCCCGTTTATTTCTGCCAGTACCAGTATCTCCTGCTCGAACTGCTCCAAAAAGGACAGCTCTTTAACAAAATGCGCATCCTCGACGTGGGCTCAGGTCCCGGGACAATAACCCTCAGCACCATAGACTTCCTGCGGAAATTGCTGGAGAGCTATTCAAAGAATGGCATGGATGTAAAACTGAATATCAGGTTCGATTCGATAGAGCAGGCGCAGGAGAATATCGATTGTTATAAAGAGCTAACCTCTGGTTATCTCTCGGGTTTTTTGCCGGAGAATGCCAGTATCGTCATAAATGAACCTGTCCATGCATCGGTTTCAGCCATTGAACCTGCAAAGGCGCCGGGGGGGGCTGACCTGATAATATTCTCAAACGTCCTGGCTGAGATGAATATCGCGCCTGCCAGGCGCGCGGACGTGGTTGAAAGAATTGCTTCGGCGAGTAAAAACCCAACTGTCGTCATAATCGAGCCTGCCGACCTTGATAACTCAACTGCCCTGCGCGTCACCCAGCATGCCCTTGTCAAGAAGGGGTTTACAGTTTACAGCCCCTGCGCTTTTATCTGGGGAACAGGATGTCTCGGGGACAACTGCTGGAGTTTCAGGGAACCCGGCAATATACATGCGCCCGGTTTTATGGAAAAGATAGCAAGAACCGGGGAATCCTACAGGTACTTAAATACGGATATGAAATTTTCGTATGCAATACTGAGAAAAGACGGCTTGACGCTGCGTTCCTATCAGGCAAAAGGAAAATTCATGCGGCTTTCAAACCTCCCTAAACACATAGAGAAGCGGGTTAATATCGCTGCCTCTGTCATGTCGGGAAATCTGGGGGATGAAAAAATGTTTGTGTTCAAGGTGTGTGATGGGACAACATCGACGCCGTGTTACGCAGTACTGCCTGCATATCACATAAGCGATAATAACTGGACGCTTTTTGAGACCGGATATGGCGGCATAATTGAGATTTACGGCGCCCTTGTCAGGGAGAATAGGGCGCTGTCTTCATACAATCTCCTGATCACAAGAAATACCCGGGTCGAACCTGCAACTTAGTCCTCCAATATTGGGTCTTTAATATTAGTCCTTCAATGACTGCAATATCCTTATCCCCTGCTCGATGCAGTCCATTTTCTCCCTGACGCGCGAAATGTCGGTTTCGGTTTCAAGGGTTCCGGCAATCTCCCGTATTTTGCTCGTAATTACATTGCTAATTTCC
>JBAQYK010000187.1:0-1558 GCA_049299995.1 Candidatus Methanoperedens sp. | reverse complement strand
TCTATGTTCCTGCGCATCGCATGTATGAAGTGGCACATGCCTATTCCGTACCCATCGCCATCGCCGCCTACTGCAAACACTGCCAGTTCATGATTTGAAAGCTTTGCAGCAGCGGCTACGGGCAGGGGTCTTCCGTGGATGCCGTGCAAGCCGTATGTCCTTATCCAGTGCGGCACCTTGCCAGAACATCCTATGCCCGAAACAATCACTGCGTTCTCAGGCTCGATACTGAGTTCCACCATAGCGCCCTTAAGCGCAATAAGGATGCCGAAATCCCCGCATCCCGGACACCAGTTGGGTTTGCCTGTCGTATTTAAATCAATAATCCTAACCATGCGCTATCACCTCCTTTATTGCGCTTTGTATTTCTTCAGGATAGAACGGGCGCCCGTCGTATTTCAGGATCCTGCGGGTAACGTTCCTGCCGGTTTTTTCTCTTATTATGTCGGCGAGCTGCCCGGTAAAATTATTCTCAACTACAACGGTCTTTTTCGCAGAATCGATTACATCTGCCACTTTTTCTGCCGGGAAGGGAGCTAAATACAATATCTGGAGGTAATTCACCCCGATGCCTTCTTTTTCCAGCGCGATAATAGCTTCTTTTATCGGACCTTTTGTCGAGCCCGCGGCAATTATCGTAACCTTTGCATCCTTCTGACCGAAAATATCCGGGTGTTTTAGTTCTTTCGCAAGCGTATCCAGCTTCTTCATCCTTTTCTGCATCATCTTTACCCTTATCCCAATCTCTTCTGTGATGTTGCCTTCTTCATCGTGCTCATCGCTTGCAGCTGTGTATATTCCTTTTTTCATGCCTGGTATGGTTCTTGGCGATATTCCGTTTTCAGTGAATTTATATCTCTTGAAAAATGTCTTCTCATCTGAAGCTGCAAGCTCCTGAGGTGTGGCATAAAGTCCGCGGTCTATGGATATCCTGCCTGTATCGAACTTCTCCGTGGTCTTATGGCTCTCGGCAAGGTACTTGTCAGTTAAAACAATGACCGGGGTCTGGTATTTCTCGGCAATATTGAACGCCCCGGCAGTCATGTAGAAACATTCCTCGTTGTCGCCGGGCATAATCACAGGACGGGGAAAATCCCCCTGCGAGGCGGCAAGCACGAATTTCAGGTCGCCCTGCTCAGTCCATGTTGGCATGCCCGTACTCGGACCCGGGCGCATCGCCATAATTACAACAACCGGGACTTCTATCATGCCCGCAAGCCCGTAGCCTTCAGACATGAGGCAGAAGCCGCCGCCTGAGGTGCCGCACATCGCCCGGACGCCAGCAAATCCGGCGCCTATTGCCATGTTAATGGCTGAAATTTCATCCTCGGTATGCTTCACCACGATATTGAATCTTCGCTCGTTGGCTGCCATGAAATGCAGTATTGAAGACGCCGGGGTCATGGGATAGGCTGAATAGAACTTGCATCCTGCTTTTATTGCGCCCATGCAGATGGCGTCGTTGCCTGTGAGCAGCATTTTTCCGGGGGTTCCTATTTTTTCAAGCTTGTAGTTAAAATCGTCAGGGAAATTCTTTTTTATGTAATCAAAACCGGCT
>JBAQYK010000186.1:0-4992 GCA_049299995.1 Candidatus Methanoperedens sp. | reverse complement strand
AATCCTTATATAGTTTAATTTTGGATAGCATCACAACTCTTTTCTCTGATCATCGATATTACTCCCCAGATACAAATGATTAACCTTTACTTTATCGGCTCGGCGGGGAGCGGCAAATCCTCGCTCACAGGCGCCTTTGCGGGATGGATGCAGAATCAGAAATATAACGCAATCACTGTGAACCTTGACCCTGGCATTGAAAATGCCCCTTACGTTCCTGATGTGGACATCCGTGACTGGATAAAATTACGCGACATCATGCAAGAACATGGCGTTGGACCAAACGGCGCTCAGATTATAGCGGCAGATATGCTTGCGCTCAATATCACTGAAATGAAAGAAGTAATTGAAAGTTACGATACCGATTATGTCATTTTTGACACTCCGGGTCAGATGGAATTATTTGTCCTGCGCCAATCTGGAAAATACTTAATCGATGAACTGGGTGCTGACCAGTCCCTAATCGGCTTTCTTTATGACCCTGTGATTTCAAAAACCCCGGGAGGTTTTATCTCATTGATGCTTCAGGCGGCTTCGGTACAGGTCAGGTTCAATATTCCCTTTCTCGGCATCCTTACTAAATCCGATTTACTGCCAGATGAGGAACTTGAAAAAATATTGAACTGGAGCACTGATTTAATGGTACTTGATGATGCAATCCATGATGAGCGACCAACTTTTCGCAGCCAGTTGAGTATCGAGTTTTTATCGGCGCTAAAAGCATTCGGCGCTTCTCAAAAAATAGTTCCGGTATCGTCAATGTATGGCTCGGGCATGGAAGATATTTATAATACTGCCCAGCAGGTTTTCTTTGGCGGCGAAGATGTGAGCAAGGATTGAGGATAATTGAAAAGGGGAAAGGTATATGAATAAATGGAAGTATTGTGGAGTCAAACAAATACATTGGAGGATATAGATTACATGGGAAAAACAGGCACAACAAAATGGGGCAGAGTAAAAGGCAGAAAAGGGAATGTCATAATGGTCCCTGAAGCCGAACTCAGCCACAAGCGCCCCGGTCCTATGCAGCGATACACATCATCAGGCGCAAAGCGCAAGAAGATTGCACGCTCACCAAAAGCACTTGTTAAGGCGTAATTTTTTAAAATTAGATGGATTGCCTCTGGCACTCTATCTTCGGTTTCTGGCATGGCGTTAGAACCTTTCCAATTCCTTTTCAGCGAAAACTTCAACATATATCTTCAGAGTTTTGGAAATCCTTTCTTCGATAATCTGTTTAAAGCCATAACCACCATTGGCAGCGAGCCCACATATATTTTTCTTGCATCGCTCATATTCTGGTGTTATAACAAAAAAACAGGCATAAGGGTAATGTACGTTATTCTTTTTTCAGCATTCGCGGCAATTCTTGCAAAAAACCTGTTCGGTATGCCAAGACCGCCTGATTATCTTCATAAAATAGAGGAGAACGAATTCGGATTCCCAAGCGGACACGCCCAGGTCTCGTCGGGTTTCTGGGGATATATTGGAGCCAGGACTAAAAATAAATGGCTCATCGTTGCAGGCACCATAGCGATTTTTTCAATTTCTTTATCACGGATTTATCTGGGCGTTCACTATGCCGGGGATGTAATGGGCGGGATAATATTCGGGCTTTTAATAGCAATAATTTCTTTTAAAGCAGAGTCCGGTATAATCAATAAAATAGAAAAACTGAGTCGCAGTTCGAAATATTTAGTCGCCGTGATTCTGCCTGTGCTACTTGTAACTATAGCAGCCATGCAGGAAAGTCTTTTGAAAGAACAGGTAGAGATAGGGCTTGTTATGGGAGGTATTGGTGTGGGCTGCCTTCTTGAAAATGAACGCGTCAGGTTTGAAGATGCGAAAAACAATAAGCAACGGATGAAAAGAGCGATTATAGGAGTGGCTGTATTGGGAATAATTTATCTGATTTCAAGCCTGTTGTTTTTGATAAATCCAAATTTTGTATTTTTTAAGTATGCCGCACTCGGATTTGCTTCTACCTATATTGCGCCCTGGGCATTTACAAAGATGGAAATTTAAAAATCAAAAACCGACCTGAATATCAGCAGTATATTCCGCTTCCTTTCTCTTATCCTGCGCGTTGAGTACGGGAACCAGTTCTTGCCAAAAGGTATGTAATCAATTACTGTAAGACCTTTTTTGACAAGCTCTTTTTTTAACTCATCTCTTACTCCCATCAGCATCTGGATTTCAAGCCTATTCTTATGGGTTTTGTTTACTTCTAGAGCCTCATTAATAAGCAGCTCGTCATGGGTTGCTATTGCAAAATACGGGCTTTTGTAAAACAGGTATCCCATGAGTTTTGAGAAATTAATTGTTATATCTGCCCGGCTTGTGTATGCTATATCGCTTTTTTCGGTGTAAGCCCCCTTCACAAGGCGGATGATTCCACCTGCGGCTGCTATTCTCCTCACATCGCTCTCACTTCTTTTGAGGTTGGACTGTATCGCAATACCGGTGTTTTTATATTTTTTCAAAATCCCAAGATAAATGTCAATGGTATCTCCGGTAAAAGGCGAGTTTTCCATGTCAACCCAGACAAAGATGTTTTTTGAGGCTGCGCTGCTTACGATTTTTTCAACATTGGACAGGCAAAGATTTTTTTCTATCTCAAGCCCGAGTTGTGTGAGTTTTATGGAAAGGGAAGCATTGAGTTTTGAATCGTCTATGGCTTTCAGGATTCTTTGGTTTTCTTCTACATTCTTTTCTGCTTCGGCTTCGTCCCTGACATGCTCTCCCAGGAAATTGATAATGGCGCCTATACCCACGCTATTTTCTTTTTTTGCGCGTGAGATAGCGTCATCTAAGGTCTCACCTGCAATCCACTGCCGCGCGAGTTTGATTAAGAAGCTCATATCCCCATTATGAAAATGAATCTGGTTATACTTAAGAGCTGCGATTGGGATTTTGGAAATATGCCTTGAGGTAGTCACGGACTCCGCACTCGAATGTACGGAGCATCCCCGCACCGATGCTCATGGATTTTACATTTTCTTAGTCTGTTCATTTCCGGGATTTTAATCCAGGCGTATGTTTAGATAAAAAATAATATCATAAAATTCATTATGGAGTAGAACTGTAACACTACTTTAAAAAGGGAATTGAATGGTAATGAGATATGAATAATAAAAATCTTGGACTGTCCATAGGGTTCATTCTGTTGGTAGTGGCAATAGTAATTGCTTTATTGTTGCCAAAACCAAAAGCTTTGGAGTTTTTCACGATACTGCTGGCGAGTATTGCAGCAGCTTATGCAGGTTTTACTTTTGCTGATAGAAGCCGAACACAAGATCTCATTATTGAAATGGCAAATATCAGCATGTATTTAGTTCTTGTTCTTCTCAGTATCTGGGTAACGCCTTATTTTCTCGTAGCAGGATATTTCTGGCATGGTGTGTGGGATGCGATTCACCATGAAAAAATTAAACTTGTCCACACGAGAGTTCCGGAATGGTACATTTATGGTTGCATATTCTTTGATTTTGCTATTGGAGCATTCATTTTAGTATGGATAATTTAGTGAGTCTTGAAATTCTTTCTTAACTACGGCAACTTTTTGATGTATGCCTTCTGATTTTAGGGGGATATAAGATTAGAGCATGCTTGATGTACCCTAAAATTGTGAGTACAATCATCTTGTAGATGCCGTACTTAACTGCGCCGCTGCTTCGCATCGGTGGCGCCTGTTGCCTTACGGATGCACGAGAACAAGCTCGGAGAGCAATGAAGCTCACTACAGCAAGCTGTGGGGTATTCTGATAAAATAAAAAAACAAATCGACTAACTCACAAACTTGGGCGAGAAATACTTCTTGATAACAGTATCGCACTTATCGCACGTTATCATGAGCCAGTCGCCCACGTCCTGCTTATCATAGTGGTCGAATATGGATGCTCCGCAGCTTGGGCAGACGTAATATTCCTTGAAATAGTAGTTATAGAACTCAGGGCAGCGCTCAAGCCAGTTGATAGCCTGCATGAGCCTTTCAAGATACCTCTGCTTCCCGCCCTCTGCGCCTTTCTGCATCTCCTCATGTACATGCTCTTCCATGTGCTTGAGGTGGCGCTTGCTGTTCTTCCGTATCCTCTGGTAATCGCTGACATACTGCTTCCCGCTCTCAAGATAATTCTGGTATCCTTTTGTAGAATTCGAACCGTCTCTCATCGTTCTCAGGAAATATTCGCTCATCAGATCCTCCATGAGGTCAGAGCATTCAGTGCATATATTGTAGCCCTTGTAGTGCTTTGAATCCTGCTCGCCCTTGCATATCTTGCAGGTTTCCATTACAATCACCTGACCAGCACAGGTTTAGTCGCCTCACGCGTGAACATTATGGGATACAGGTTGAGCACGGACAGCAGGTCTCCCTTTTTGATCTCGCCCGATTCCTGCCCCATGACATAAGCCACATTGATGGTTCGGTCTGTTTCAACAGGCGCAGGACCTTCCCTGGCTCCGACCTTTATGACTGATACTATCGGATGATGGCTGAAAGCGCAGGGCATTGCAAGCATGTCCTTCTGTACCTTGATGTCTTTTACCCTCACTCGCTCAAGTTTCCCCGCTCCGATTGTAACATCCTCATCTGCGATTACCATCTCCCATTTTGCTCTTGTGGCTATGGTAAATTCATACGGCGATGCCTTCACTTTTTTCCTGTTAACCTTCCCGTTGTCACGGGAAACCACGTTTACTATTTCACTCATAAAGGTTTCACCCTGCATACCAATAACTTTCATAGTACTTATAGTTTATCATGTTTAATCATTATAATAATTGCTCGTGGTATTAAAAAATTATTGCTATAAATCTGGTCCATGTTCCCAAAAACACCCGGGAAACCGTTGGTAAAACGAAACTTTAATAACAAAGTAAAGACTTTCACATAACTCCGCTCCGATAGTGTAGCACGGCCAATCATGTCAGACTCTCACTCTGACGACTGGGGTTCAAATCCCCATCGGAGCATACGTATCTATTCATAAC
>JBAQYK010000185.1:0-2432 GCA_049299995.1 Candidatus Methanoperedens sp. | reverse complement strand
ACCTTATGGAAATGGAGCGAAAATTGACGCTCAGAAAAAATACATTGGAAAAAGAGTCTATGTGATTGTATTAAAAGACTGAGCTTGGCCATATTAAGGGGTTATTTGACAATTTTGTCCCACAGCCTCAGCAACCGCGCATACAACATGTATCTATTTTTGGTCAAGTTCCGCATAGAGCAAAAAACTCGGATACGGTTTATCATCCCTGTATTCCTCTATTATTTCACCGTCAAGTAAACATTGTTTAACATCGGCAGAGTTAATTTTACGTGCATACATTTGCGCTCTTGCATGATGTGTAAACTCTATGCGTTCTTTTTTAGCAAATTCCCTTATTCTATCAATCACACTATCACATCATCTCTTTCTCATAAAAACCTTATCAGCGAAGCCCCCATCTTCTCATCAAACACCCTTTCCGCAGCAATATCCATCTCCACTATGAAAACCTCAACCACCATGAACGCCTGCGCCTTTTTCCTGAAGCAGCCCATAGTCATCCCCCTGCTGCTGCCCGCCGCGCCGTGAAGATGAATCTTCGGCGCATCATTTTCCCAAAAAATATTGCCTGCGCCAATAATCTCACGTGCGTCATCGAATTTTGACCATACAGTCGTGGGCGGCACCGCTTTTTCCTTCGGTCCCGTCACAAGCTCCGCGCTGCCAACTGCGCCCAGCATAATGAAAAAAGCCGATTTTATACCTTCTTTCAAAGCAAGCCCTGAAATTTCAGCAATCACATCATCGCCATGGTCAATCCTGACAGCAAATACCTGCCCTATAGAACCTTTCCGGTAATCCATGGACAGAATATATCAAACATGATTTTAAAACTTGTGATTAGTAGCTCTACGTTCTTCCCCCCAACCTTGAAACACCCTGCCTGACTTTAAGGAGCAACTTTTCAGGCACGCATTCCAGCAGCCCAGGATCAAAATATACCGCCCGCGCCCATGCATTGGCAGATTTATCGTAACTGCCGAGGCTGTAATAGACTGAACCGATGCCCTGGTAAGCTTCGGGAAATTCAGGGTCAAGCCTGAGAACCTCATGGAATTCCCTGAGCGCGTCCTCGTACCTGCCCATGTCTGTGTAGATATTCCCGAGGTTGCTGCGGGGAGATACATAATCCGGGTTGAGCCTGATAGCCTCCTGGAATTCCTTGAGCGCTTCAATGAGCCTGTTTTGCAAAGCGTAGATATTCCCAAGGTTATTGTGGGCGACTGCATAGCCCGGGTTAAGCCTGATAGCTTCCCCCAGTTCTTTTATAGCCTCTTCATATCTGCCTGAGGCGGCATACACATTACCAAGGTTATTATGCGCTTCGGTATATCCGGGATTTAGCTTGAGCGCCTGCTGGAGTTCCCGAACCGCATCATCGCGTTTTCCTATTTTATCATATGTCACAGCAAGGTTATTATGGACTTCCATATAACCCGGATTAAGCCGCAGTGCCTCATTAAGCTCTGCTATCGCCTCCTCAAACCTGCCCAGTTTATCATAAGTAATCCCGAGGTTGTTATGGATATTATGGCTCAATCCGGCGCCGCCTGTTACCTGGAAAAAGGAATAGTAATCCGTTAAAAGCTTTGCACCATCTTCCTCCATATCCCCCGCCTTCTTAAGAGAATAAAAATTTTCTTTCATGTTATAATGCCGGATGTCTATGTCCATTATCGAACCGATGCTGAAATCCACGAAAATCATCGAATCCTGGGAAAAACCATCAGTCATAATAAAGACATGCTGACCTGCATTTGCAGCCTTAATCTCTGATATCATGCACTTCAGGAGTATATAGCCAAGCTGGGTGATTGCTGCGCATGATGCGAGGAATTCCTGTTCTTTTCTTTTTTCTTTTTCCGGGATACCGGCTTTATCCAGGATTGCAAAAATGTCCTCATTCTTACAATTAAGACCGTTAACAAGAAGCTTGATAAGTTTTGTCGGGAAATCAGGGCGATAGTAGCCTTTATTTTCCAAAAGCTGCATCAGCTCTTCCAGTGAACCGATTAACAGGTTCGTATCTTTTGACTCCCGCGCAGTGTTTACCGCCTGTCTTATCTTATCGAAACCTATCTCCCTGAATAAAGTTTCCAGTTCCTGCACGATGGCATTTACGCTCATCTCATTATAGCCAAGGCGCATAAGCACGTTTCTGATGCCAGGAAAAGAATTTGTAGGGGTCATTTTTGAAGAGGATATTATACGTCAGAGCCCGGTTTTACCCTTATCTACTATAAAACCATCGGATGCACACCGCTTATTCGAAAAGAATAGAATAAATAAGCCAATCCTGCATGTTCTTTTTCCAGAATGGAGAGATTTTATTCAACCGTTACATTTTTTAACTCTGATGCATATTAAGGCAAAAGGAGATAATATGTCAAATAAATTTGTATTGATGCTAATATTACTTGTTACAGCCG
>JBAQYK010000184.1:0-4811 GCA_049299995.1 Candidatus Methanoperedens sp. | reverse complement strand
CCCCCATGTATAACCACAATAGAAACGCCCCGCTTAAGCCGGATTTCTTCTGTTTTTGGAGACGAGGCGGTCACAGTTACCCTGCCTGTCCATGGGTATTTTCTTAGAAGCTTTTGAATACTATGATCGGTTTCAGCCTGTGGCGACCCGAATATAGCAGGAAGTTTCTCAAATGCTTTGAATCTTGTTTCCTGATTTTCTATCACCCATGTTTCCATAAGCCCGCCTTTATCGGTTTTGCCTATTATAACGTATTCTTCCTCCCCGAGTTTTTGTATTTTTCCAGGCAATTCTATCAGGTCCTTCACGTCCATAGCATTGAGTATAACAGCAGGAACGCCTGCTGCACTCAAGGCTGCTCCCGCGATTAAACCTGTAAACTGACCTGTTATAATGTCCATTACTATCTGAGCTTTATCGATTATTTGTTTAGATACCTCGACATCGCTTACAGGGGCTCCATACGGGTCAACTGTTTTAAGTTTAATCCTGAGGGCGTTATAGACAACATTATTGACGCAGAGATATCCTCTTTCGTCAGACTTTTTATACAATGAAACATCTAAAGAATTAGAGGCTTCGCAATTTATTTTGACCGATTCTTCTATTGTTTCAGGTCCTTCCCGGGTATATTTTCCCGGTACGGTTTGCGTGGGTTTCGGCGTGGTCAGACTTATAAGGACAATGACTGCTTGCTCTTTATAATCATATCTTGTACTGAGTTTGCCGTCTGTAGTTTCGCTATCCCAGACAGCAGCCTTCGCCAACCATTGCCCCCCAGAGTCAGAGGCTGGTATGTTGTATGTGAAATAAACGTATCCACTTGAGCCAGGGTAAAGGGTGATTTTTTTATAAGGTATGTCTATCCAATTCCCGTCAGGGTCTCTCACACTGAAGCCGACTGGAAAAGCATGATAAGTCCCTCCTGTGTTTTTAACGTATGCTGTAGCTGTGAGAATATCTCCGGCGTTGTATGACGAAGATATGCCGTAAAGGCTGATAGAGGCTCCTGTCGCTGGCGTTAACGTCGGGGTTGGTGTCGGGGTTGATGTATACGTTTTGGCAGGAGTTGGTGTAGGAGTTGGCGCAGGGGTCTGCGTTATTGCAGCAGTTGTATAAATCCTGACCTTCACTCCTATGCCGTCTCCCCCTGTGTAATGGTAGAAAGTAACCGTATTTCCCCCTGCGGATATCTTACCGGTCACATCAAGCCATTGACCCCTGCCAGTGGTCTCCAGGACTTCTGCGCCATTTATATAATCATAAATAATCCCGCCAAGCTTTGTATCGTGTCTCACAAATTTCCATACATATTGCCCGTTTAATTTCAGGTATCCATTCCATCCACCGTACCGGTTGACGTCAGTTTGTCCTTTTGCATATACCCCGATTTCAACTTTATTGAAATTCTGCGGGACGTCTATTGTCCAGGTTTTTGGCGCCTGGGTGTAAAGAACGACTCCTAAATCATTTTCAATAACTTCAGCGCTTGCTATGGAACTAAACGAAAAAATTATGGCAATTAGTGCTGTAATCACCATTATAATTTGTGAAATATTATTTTTGTAATTAGACATTCTCCCTTAACCTCCACTAAATATCCTGCTTCAATTTTCCCCGTTTTAGCTGAGTCACTGTTCAATTTACGTACAGTGAGTAACTCCCTGATAAATTACTATAATTGAAATGGTAAATAGTTTTTGGTCGTTACAATACAGGACTCAAAACCCGTGCGCTGCATAAGGCGCGATCATCACAAATACAAACGACATAAGAATCAGCACGGCAAATATAATTACAATCGAGTTGGATAATTTCTCCACTTTCTCACCATCTCCCATTACTTTTTCCAGCGACGAGGTCATAACATCCCGGAACACATGCCCGCCGTCAAGGGGAACCGCAGGCAGGCAATTAAAAAGCCCCACATAGAAATTCAGCCATCCTATCCACAGTAATATATTCAAAATCCAGAAAAATCCCATTCCAAGCGGGACAGCCCATCCTGCAGGCTCATAGAAATTGACGAGCAAACCGCTAAAGCCCGGGAATGCCTCTCCCCCAGGACCAAACATGGGCAAGCCAAACAGTAATACCCATCCTGTGAGCCCTGTCATTAATGAAGGAATGCTCTTTAGCATATTCAGGTAATCTTTAGCCTTAAACTGACCTACGCCTACACCTATGGAATAACTTATTGCGCCCTCCTCAGGTGAATAAGAAACACCGAGGAAACCTTTTTTAGAATCTTTCTGGTATGGATATTTTGACAGCTCAACATTCCTGAATACTTCCATGGAAGCATTTACAGAGTTGTTGCTCAAAACATATACATCCACCTTCTGCCCCCGGATTGTGGAATTCATAAAACCTATAAAATCATCGAGTCCTTTGATTTCGATATTATCCAGCCTGGCAAGAATCATGCCTTCTTTGATTCCCGCAGCTTCTGCCGGCGAGCCTTCTATCACCTGGAAAACTCTCACGCCGGCGCGTGTTTCATTTGTTCCTGTTGCAACCATGCTTATTTCTTTTCTTACCCTGCCGTCAACCAGATGCAGCGTGACATTGCTTCCCGGTTGCAGCGTCTTTGCATAAAACAGGAAATCATGCGCAGTATTTACCTGTTTATCATTTATCCCTGTAAGTATCATGTTTTCCTTAACCCCTGCCTGCTCTGCGGGATAGTCAGGGGTAACGCTTGTCACCATTACATCCCCGACAGGAGAAAGAGAGCCAAGCAGTGAAAAGAAGAGTATGAATGCAATGAGAGCGGTGACGAAATTAGCCATGACGCCTGCAGTAAGCACCCTGACGCGCTCGCTGCGTGTAGCGAGCTTTTTAGGTTCGGCTTGCTCTGCTGCGGTTTCTCCGGTTTCATTTTTTTCTTCTTTTTCGTCTTTTTTCCCGAGCAGTTGTTCGTCGTCAGGCTCAGCAAATCCCCCAATCGGGACTAGCGCCAGTAATATACCCATTGATTTTACTTTGATGCCTTCCACCTTGCAGAGGATGGCGTGCGAGAACTCGTGCACCATAAGGGTTACGATTAAAGCGATAATGCCCCAGTAAAAAGGTACGTACTCATTAACACCGGGTATAAGGAAGATATTGCGGGGCTCGTTGAATTTGCCGGGCTGGGGGACGGTTTGCGTCTGGAATGACTGAATCAGAGAATAATCGATGAGCAATATCAGCAGGAACATTACGAACATTCCTATGAGCATTGCCGGAAGACCGATATTTGCAAATGTTCTCCAGAACCTTTTATGGATGGCGAGCCTGTCGAGGAAACCCTGACCTTTCGTGGTGCGAAGCATCAATACAGGCCCATAGGCTGTGATATTGTATTTGCCCAGTGTCCCGCGCCTGTCAAGGTATATGACAAAAAGCCAGTAAAGTAAAAAAACGAAAATAACAAGATTAGTGGTATTCAACAAAAGGTCTCCATGGCATTTTCAGTAAATTATTAAACATGTCATGCATATTATGCTTGGGTGACATAATGTTTTCAATCGTATATATAACCGCTGGGGATATGGAAGAAGCCCGGAAGATTGGGAGAAAACTTGTCGAAGAAAAGCTTGCCGCCTGCGTGAATATTTTCCCGATAACTTCGATTTTCAGGTGGAAGGATAAGATTGATGAATCACAGGAATTCGGAATTATAGCCAAGACAAAAACCCAAAAAGTAAAAGAGATTGAAAAACGGGTGAAGGAACTTCATAGCTATGAAGTGCCGTGCGTGGTATCATTCGGTATTGCGGAAGGTTCAGCCGATTATCTTAAATGGATAGATGAATCTGTGGAGGAATAGCATGAAAATAGAATGTGACATAAAACCCAACAGGTTATTTGCGCCGCAGCTTGTGGGGCTTGTATCTTCAATGGGCAAAAACGGGAAACCCAACGTAGCCACGCTTGCATGGATAACAAGCGTCTCGGCTGAGCCGCCTTTGATTTCTATTGCATTGGGGCGCACGAGATACACGCATGAATGCATAAGCCACAGCAAGGAATTTGTCCTGAACCTTCCGACCATGGATATACTTAAGGAAGTCCAGCTTGCGGGTTCAATATCAGGAAGGGGATTGGATAAATTTGAAAAGTGCGGTTTGACTCCGATGGAATCCATTGCCTTAAAAACGCCATGTGTGAAAGAGTGCGCAGCGCATATTGAATGCAAGGTCATTGATACCAAAGAAGCAGGCGACCACACGCTTTTTATCGGGAAGGTTGTGGCTACGACGTGCGAGAGCGAGGCTGTGAAGGACGGGGTGCTGGATGTTTCAAGGATTAAGCCTGTGCTGCATCTTGGCGGGACGTTTTTTACCACGGCGGGAGAGGTTGTGGATGCGAGGAGGGCTTAATGTTCTATTTCATATGTTTAAATTGTCTTATTTAGTTGTTTCAGGTATTATCGCTTCCCCGCTTTTGCAAGATTAATCAAAGGGGATGCATCAGAGACTATCATTCCATATCTTCTCTCAGAGAATCTTCGGAATAATGTAACTCTATTCCTTTTTCATGAAAAATCATATTCATTTTTCGGAGAGATACACCGGCTATTTCTGCCGCCTTCCATGTGCTCGCTTCCCCATTCATATATTTCTTTACTGCCATGTCGATTTTATACTGCTTAAGTCCTGAAATAAGAATATCTCTTAAGAGTGTCTGTTTCTTCATCCGAGGCTGCTTTATTTCATTCAAAGCCCGTGCAAATTCATCATCCAATTTTAAAGATATGGTTTCCATAGATTTAACTTTGCTCCTGATTTATAATTACACAATAAATGGTTTAACTATTTAACATT
>JBAQYK010000183.1:0-4555 GCA_049299995.1 Candidatus Methanoperedens sp. | reverse complement strand
GGCAAATGCGGCATGTGCAAGAAAGTATGCGGCCCAAAAGCTGTTGATTATGAACAGAAGGATCAGGAAGTAGAATTAAATGTTGGCTCAGTTGTGCTTGCTACTGGTTTTAAGCCGTTTGATCCTTCAATCCTGAAACAATACAGGTTCGATCACCCGGATGTCATAACCGCACTCCAGTTCGAGCGCCTCCTGAGTGCAAGCGGCCCTACGCAGGGTCATGTCACGAAACAAACAGACGGGAAAGTCCCGAAAAATATTGCATTCATCCAGTGCGTCGGTTCACGAAATCCCAGGATAGACCGGAAACACTGCTCTTCGGTTTGCTGCATGTATGCCACCAAGGAATCCATAATAGCAAAAGAGCATGATCCTGAACTTAATATTACTATTTTCCATATCGATATAAGAGCTTATGGCAAGAATTTCGAGGAATTCTACAATAGGGCGCAGAAGGAATACGGCATTAAATACATCAACTCCCGCCCGTCTGAAGTAACAGTAGGCACAGATAATTCTCTTTCTTTGAAATATGAAGATTTCAATACAGGCGATCTTGTGAATAAGAATTTCGACATGGTTGTTCTCTCCATCGGGCTTGATCCAGCTGATTCGACCCATGCTCTAGCAAAGTCCTCAGGGATTGCGCTGGATGATTTCGGAAATATCGCAACGAGTATCGAAAATCCAGTTGAGACAAGCGTCGCCGGGATATATGTATGTGGCGTTGCGCAAGGTCCTAAGGATATCCCTGACACCGTAGCACAGGCAAGCGCTGCCGCATCAAAGGCTGCCGCCCTGTTGTCCCCGGAACGCGGAACGCTCATTAAGGAAAGGAAATTCCCTGATGAGAAAAAACTTTCGATCGAACCGCGCATCGGCGTATTTGTATGTCACTGTGGAATAAATATCGGAAGCGTTGTCAATGTCCCCAGCGTTGTTGAGTATTCAAAGACGCTTCCCGGTGTAGCGTATGCCCAGGAAATGCTTTATGCATGCTCTTCTGATTCACAGGTCACGATAAAAGACGCTATCACAAAGAACGATCTTAACCGTGTTGTAGTGGCATCATGCACGCCGCGTACCCATGAACCTTTATTCCAGAACACATGCCGTGAGGCAGGACTAAATCCTTATCTTTTTGAACTGGCAAATATCCGCGAGCACTGCTCATGGGTGCATTCAAAAGAGAAAGAGAGAGCCACAGAGAAGGCAAAGGGTATCGTCCAGATGGCTGTGGCAAAATCTGCGCTTTTCCAGCCGCTCTACAAGCAAAAAGTCTCGCTCATAAACAAGGCGATAGTACTTGGCGGCGGCATAGCTGGTATGACCGCTGCGCTTGATATTGCAAATAATGGCTATCATGTGACGCTGATCGAGAAGGAAAAAGAACTTGGCGGAATGCTTCGCGAAATGACGGAATTATACGATGGCAAAAAACCCGCCGATGTGCTAAAAGACCTGATCGGAAAAGTCAGCGGAAACAAGAATATTAAGATAATAAATGAGGCAAAACTGATCAAGGTCGAAGGTTATCTTGGCAATTTCAAAGGAACTATTCTTGCAAGCGGAAAGGAACTGCCAGTTGATTTTGGCGCTGCCGTTGTTGCGACTGGCGCCCTCAACCTTGAGCCATCGGGATTATACGAGTATGGAAAGGATTCACGAGTTGTTACGCAGGCGCAGCTTGAGAAAATGCTCGGGAAGACTATCAGCGCTAAAAATGTGACAATGATCCAGTGTGTAGGAGCGCGCAGCAAGGAACGCGAATACTGCGGCCGTACATGCTGCGTTGATGCGGTCAAAAATTCTATAAGGATAAAGAAAACAAACAGCAGCACAAACGTCTATGTTCTTTACCGTGACATGAGAACATACGGCGTGATGGAGAAGCTGTACGAAAACGCAAGAGACCTTGGGGTTGTTTTCATCAAATACGAACCTGAGAATCCGCCGAAAGTACAAAACGGGTCGGTTATCGTCCATGATGCCATGCTTAACCTGGATATTGAGTTAGCATCAGACCTCATCGTTTTGAGCACACCGCTTGTGGCGGGCGAGAATAAGGAAATCAACGAGCTCTTTAAGATCCCACTTGATAAGAACAAATTCTTCCTTGAAGCTCATCCCAAGCTGAGGCCGGTTGATTTTGCCACTGATGGCGTTTTCCTGTGCGGCAGCGCCCAGGCTCCAAAGCTTATCGAAGAGGCAATATCACAGGCAAGCGCAGCAGCGTCGCGCGCGTGCACGATCCTGTCACGCAAGTTCATCGAGACAGAGGGCGCAATCTCAGTTGTAAATGAAGCAAAATGCATTGGCTGCGGCACATGTGTTACAGTTTGTCCTTATAATGCGCCTTCATTGTATGATGTGACTGTAAAAGTTGAAGAAGTCACATATACCACGAAGAAATCAAAAATAAACGCGGCTTCATGCAAGGGCTGCGGTTCATGTGCGGCTGCGTGTCCTGCAGGCGCAATAACTGCTCAGCATTACTCCTCAAAAGAGATCGGTGAGGCAATTGATGCATTTCAAAAGGGCGTTAAAAGTATTTCGATTGACAAAGGCGTTGTGGAGGTGACGGTATGAGTACAGAAACAGTTTCAGTTAAGCCAGCGCAAACGGGAAACGGTTGGGAACCAAATATTCTGGCATTTTGCTGCAACTGGTGCTCTTATGCGGGCGCAGACCTTGCAGGCGTGAGTCGGTTCCAGTATCCTCCAACTGTTAAGATACTTAGAGTCATGTGTTCAAGCAGGGTAGAGCCTGCATTTATCCTGAAAGCGCTAAAAGAAGGCGCGGATGGTGTTCTCATCGCAGGATGCCATATCGGGGACTGCCATTACATAGACGGCAACAAGAATGCAGAGATAAGGATAAATAACACTAAAAAGGCGCTTGTAAAGCTTGGGCTTGATAAGAGACTTAGGCTTGAGTGGATCTCAGCAAGCGAAGGATTGCGATTCTCAGAAGTTATTAAGGATTTTACGGAAGAGATAAAGAAACTCGGAGAAAACCCGGTCAAACATAAGATAGAACCGCATGTTAAAGGAAGTGAGTGAAATGAGTGATAATAAAAGTACTGATAATAAAGGTACTGTTGTAAAAGATAATGAAGAAAAACGGGTAGGTGTGTTCGTATGCGAGTGCGGCGTGAATATCGGAGGCGTCGTAAATACCAGAGCAGTAGCTGATTATATTGGAACGCTCCACGGAGTTAAAGTCACATCCGTGAACAAGTTCACATGCTCGGACTCAGGACAGGCTGACATACAGGCAAAGATAAAAGAGCACAACCTAAACCGCGTTGTCGTTGCAGCATGCTCGCCAAAAACCCATGAACCCACATTCCGAGCCTGCATAGAAGAGATGGGGCTTAACCAGTACTTCCTTGAATTCGTAAATATCAGGGATCACTGCTCATGGATACACATGTGGGAGAAGGAAAAAGCCACGGAGAAAGCCAAAGACCTTATAAGAATGGGTGTTGAGAGATCAAAACTTCTTGAGCCATTACAGGCAAGCGAAGTTCCAGTGATTGATAAAGCTCTTGTCATCGGTGCAGGCGTTGCTGGTATGCAATCAGCGCTTGACCTTGCAGATATGGGTTTCCAGGTTTATCTCGTTGAGAAGGAGCCTTCAATAGGCGGAAGGATGGCGCGTTTTGATAAAGTGTTCCCAACTAACGATTGTTCCATATGCATCCTTGGTCCAAAGATGGTTGAAGTGGCAAGGAACAAGAATATTAAGATAATGAGCTATTCAGAAGTGAAAGCTGTTGATGGGTATGTTGGCAATTTCAATGTGAAGGTCGAGCATAAACCCAGATACCTTGATGTCGCCAAATGCACAGGCTGTGCCAAGTGCAGCGAGGTTTGCCCGGTCGAAGTACCTTATGACTTTAATGAGGGTCTGGGGACACGAAAAGCCATATTTGTTCCTTTCCCGCAGGCAGTCCCTCTTCGCGCTCTTATTGACAAAGAGAATTGCATCAACTGCAAGGCATGCGCAAAAGCGTGTGCAAGCGGGGCAATAAACTATGATATGCAGACAACTTATACTGATATCAATGTTGGCGTCATCATAGGAGCGGTAGGCTTTAAGACCTATGACCCTGAACCGCGACACGATTACGGATACGGGTTATATGATAATATTATTACTGCCATGGAATTTGAGCGGCTTCTTAATGCAGCGGGGCCAACGGGTGGTCATGTCGTGCGACCATCTGACTGCAAAGAACCCATACGCGTAGGATTTGTTAATTGTGTAGGCTCACGCGATAAAAATACTAATATCTATTGTTCTGGCGTTTGCTGCATGTACACGATAAAGAACGCGCAGCTTCTCAAGGAAAAGCGCCCTGAGACTGACCATACGGTTATGTATATCGATATCAGGACTCCATTTCGGGCATATGAAGAATCATACAACAGATCGCGAAACCTTGGCGTTAAGTTCCTTCGCGGAAGACCTGTGGAAGTGAAAGAAGACCCTGTTACAAAGAATATCAAAGTGAGAGTTGAGGATACGCTTGCAGGGGAAATTCGAAACC
>JBAQYK010000182.1:0-3134 GCA_049299995.1 Candidatus Methanoperedens sp. | reverse complement strand
GATATGGAGACATACATAATCGAACCACCTGACCCCCTTGTGTCCTACAAGTACCACTGCGATTCATCCTTCCTGCTCACGCCGCTTGAGGATATGCTGCATGAGAAAAAGACATACGGTCTCCTTGTTCTTGACAGGCGCGAAGCCACGGTGGGCTTATTGAAAGGAAAACACCTCGAAGAAATGGCGCACCTCACTTCCAATGTCCCGGGCAAGCAGCGAAAAGGAGGACAGAGTTCTCACAGGTTCCAGCAGCTTCGTCTCATAGCGATCAACGAGTTCTATACGCGCATAGCTGACGCTGCAAGCGACGTCTTCCTGGGAGTTGACCAGAAGGATTTCGAGGGTGTTTTCATAGGAGGTCCGTCGCCCACTAAAGAAGAGTTTGAAGCCGGCGAATTCCTTCATCATGAGATACAGAAAAAGATACTTGGTCTTTTCGATGTGGCAAACACTGATGAGTCGGGTTTGACCGAACTTTTCGATAAACTTGGAGACGCACTTTCGAACGTTGAAGTTGTACAGGAGAAAAAACACATGGAATTGTTCCTCAAAAACCTGGTGAACGACACCGGTCTTGCATCATACGGGGAAGAACATGTCAGGAAAAACCTGCAGATGGGGTCTGTGGATACGCTTTTGCTATCTGATGCACTGCGCAAAGTCCGCCTTACCATAAAGTGCGGCAATTGCGATTTTGAGGAGAAAAAAACCATTACGAAAAAACTCGGGGATGAGGATTACCAGCCCGGGAATTGCAAGAAATGCGGGTCAAGCCTTAGGATTGCTGAGTCGGTGGATATCGTAGAGGAGCTTTCAGCCATTGCAGACCAGATGGGAACGAACACCGCTTTTATTTCAAGTGATTTTGAAGAGGGAAACCAGCTTCTCACGGCTTTTGGCGGGATAGCTGCAATTTTGAGGTTCAGGACAGGAATTTAAATTTTCAATCTTTCGCTGCTTCTTGAAATCTTTACTCTTGGCAGATGTTTTTACACGACCAGTTTTTTAGCAAACCCTATAAGCCCGCCAGCTTCAACTATCCCTCTCACGAAGTCAGGCAGCGGCGTTGCCTGGTATGTCTCGCCTTTTGTGGTATTGCTGATAACGCCGGACTCGAAATCAACCTCGATGTGGTCTCCCTCTTCGATTTTATCGGTATCAGGGCACTCAAGAAGCGGAAGTCCGATATTGATGGAGTTCCTGAAAAAGATGCGGGCAAAGGATTTCGCGATGATGCATTTCACCTTCGCTCCCCGAAGCGCCAGGGGCGCATGTTCACGCGATGAGCCGCACCCGAAATTAAAACCTGCCACAATGATATCCCCGTCCTTTACCCCGTTTGCAAATTCAGGGCGCACGCCCTCAAAAGCGTGTTTTGCAAGCTCCTCAGGTTTATTGATTGTAAGGAATTTGCCCGGGATTATTGCATCGGTATCTATGTCATCCCCGAATTTCCAGACGTTTGCGGGGAGTTTCAGGTCGGTTTCGAGGTTGAGTGTGAGTTTTTGCTTCATGACGGGTTGAATTGGCTGGAAGGGTAATAAGATTTATTCCATTAATGGTTGAGCATCCTTAAATGAGAGAGAATGGACGGCATTGACATTTGCGAAGATCAATGAGAACCACAGCATAGCCAGAAGGAACTCCCGGAAAGGTTTGGCATAATATATATTTAATATATGAACACTATTAGTGAATACAATTATGACAACATTCGAGGTTAAAGAAATATCATGCGAAAATCCTTTAATTCGCTCTTATAAAGTTAATATTAATGGTTCAAAGATAATTACACCAACGAAAACAGTAAGTGTAACAAAGAATGATGATTCAGAATTAAAAATTGCATCACACTTCATCGGGAAAAACTATCATCCTTTAGGCGAAGTCTATACAAGTCTCAGTATAGCTGAGTTGAACCTTCTAAAGAATAAAGATGAGATAGGAATTGAATTCAACAATAAAATTTCAAATAGATTATCAGCATTAAAAAGTGAAGGTATTGTTCCATATTTAGTATTGTCTATAAATGACAACAATAAAAATCCATATAACCAAATGTTGCCTGATGATCTTCTCGAATTTGTCTTTGATATTCTATGGGGTGCAAATGGAAATAGCATCATAGTTCCCCCATTAATGGGTTTACTTCCAGATAAAAAGGATTATATTAAATTAATCAATGCTTTGAACGCCAGAGTAAAAATGAGTATTGACAGGAAAAATCTGCCGGTCATGGCACCGATACCGTCATCCTATAACTTAATAGACCCTAAATTATTAGAAGAATATTGGAATATAGGTTGTAGAATGTTTGCTTTTAACTGTGAAAACAAAAAGTATGGCGGATATGGCTATATGATTGAAAAGTTGCACAAAGAACTAACTGTCCTGAGCAAGAAAAATGAAGAGAACTATATTCTTAGCGCATTGAATTCAAAATTTAAAGTTGGAAAGCAAGAGTCCAGTAGAATCAATAATTTATTAGGTGCAGGTTTTGGATTTGATATATATAGTAAAAATCATATAGCACCTAAATTTATGTCTAATAATGAATCTAATCATTTTTTGTTTAATTCTAATGATTATGGCTTTGAAACATTATCTAATGTTTGCACCGGTAATGAAAAGTACGAAAATATTTTAAATTCAATAACATTTAAAAATATGGATTTAGAAACAATTGATAATTCTTCATCTTATAAAAAGAGGAATATTACTTTGAAATATAATACGGAACAAAGCATAAAAGAGGTTAGTCTATATTCTCAATATATTGATGAAAATGAATTGTATAATTATTTTTCTAAAAAAACAAAAATTCAAAATGAGGTAGTGGCAATGGAAAAAATATCTGGCGAAGTGTCATCGGGCGGTACGAGGTCTTTAGACGAGTGGTTTTAATGGATGCGAATGAACTAAGTCCAGTCCAAATTGCAATATTGACGCTACTGAAAAGTAGAAATATCAATGGGGTAGAATATGCACCTATACCTGGAATGACTCATATAGTGAAAGAATTGTTTGCAATAAAGATGACTCCTTTAGGAGATAAATTGCTGAGTGATTTGTCGTTTGAGCCAGATAATTATGGACCATTTGATGAAACAATTTATGCAGCACTTGATGAT
>JBAQYK010000181.1:0-5001 GCA_049299995.1 Candidatus Methanoperedens sp. | reverse complement strand
GCTAAATGCACATGGCGTCACGGTAGTTATGATAACTCACGATGAAAAAATTGCGGGAAGGGCGAATAAAATTGTTAGAATGATAGATGGAACACTTGCATCATAATCAGATTGGAGTGAATATATGAATAATATAATACGAAAATATATCTTTTTTTTGCTGATTTCGTTACTATTTTTGCAGAACGCGTCAGCGGCAATAACTTATCTTGTGACAGAGCATGAACCCGTATATCCCGGCGATACTGTCTTTGTATGGGTGCCGGTTAAAAGCATGGATTATCGCACCGGGTTGAGCGATATGGTCGTAAAGCTTGTTCCCGCGAACAACGCTACGGAAAAAGCGGTGCATGTCCTTGATGATGCCGCAGTTATCGGTAACATAGAAGACTTGAATGAGATGCGGACAGCCAAGTTCAAAATCCATGTAGATAAAAGCGCGGTTGAAGGAGAATACGATTTTCATGTCCATATAATCTCAAAAGGCAAAAGCGATTCAAGCGGCAGCTCGCCCACGACCACGATGCAGGAGGACAGGATATTGGTTGTTTCTGGTACCCCGGTAATAACACTATCAAACTCTTCCATCGGGAGCGCAGCACCCGGTTCCTCGAATGAAATCGTATTGAAATTCAGGAATGAAGGAACTGGTACTGCCAGAAACCTGTATGTTGATATTAACACTGCACTGGAACACGTAACAAATGTATTTTCAATAGTAGGTTCAGGCACAAGGTTTTCCATTGGGAGCTTAAGTCCCGGGGATGAGGCTGAAATAAGATTTACGCTCCTGGTTGATGCCCAGGCGCAGACCGGCGTTTATAATATACCTTTGCGGATTTCAGGAATGAACTACTCTGCCAGCGATTCAATGGGTGTAGGTGTTGCAGGGATTACGGACTTTGAGTTAAGCTACCAGGAATCCGGAAGCAGTTTTCTCCTCAGTGTATCCAACGTCGGTGTCAATCCAGCCAAAGCGGTAAGCGTGGCAATACCTCCTCAAAACAGTTTCAGCGTATCTGGGAGCAGTACACAGGTTATTGGCAACCTGAATTCCGGAGATTATACCTCCGCAAATTTCCAGATAGCCCAGAAAGGAAGTTCCGATATGACAATAAAAATACTGTATACCGACGCTGCCGGTGTGCGGCGATCTATAGACAAGAAGCTTCCCGTAAAACTTTCAAGCGGGATGGCAGGCACGACATCTAAGGATACTAAAGACCAGCATGAAGCGATGCATGGCAGTGGAACAAATTATTCCAAACAGGCGCTTAGCTTTGCCCCGTACCTTGGAATCGTACTGCTCGGCATCATTGGCTTCTGGCAGCGAAAGAGCATTTCTGAAACATACCAGAGGCTGAAATTCCAGAGGCAGAGAAGGAAATGAGGCTTCTGGATATCTTCCTTCTTTCTCTTTCTCATGTAAAGAAAAGCAGGATGAGGAGCTGGCTTACAATCGTAGGAGTAATCATAGGTGTCGCCTCGGTTGTAGCCATTATATCCATAGGGCAGGGAATGCAGGAAAATGTAGAGCAGAGGCTTGGTAACTTCGGGGCGGATATAATAACCGTCATCCCGGGATACTTCAGAGCGACAGGTGTGCACAGCGAAATGCATACCGACAGGTCTGTGAGTACGAGTTCTTCAATCAACCTCACAGATAAAGATTACAGGGTGATTAAACAGGTACCAGGCGTGATGTATGTAAATGGACTTGTTTCGGGCAAAGCCGACCTTAAATATGATAATGAGAAAACAGTAGTGTCTGTAACTGGCGTAGATACTTCGGTCTGGAAACTGATGGATAATACTGGATTAGATGATGGAAGGTATCTTCAGCCAGGGGATTCTAATTCGATTGTGGTGGGTTACAATCTTGCCCATGGGACTTTCCTTCAATCCATAACTCTTAACCGCCCCATTACCATAGGAGGCAAAAACTTCAGGGTTGTGGGCATTCTCAAGCAGTCGGGTGGATTCGGAGGGGGCAGTGACACAGGTATTTATATGCCTGCCGAGTTGGCAAGGGAAGTTATCACGGAAAAAGTAGGAAATAATCAATTTACATCCTTCGTCATCAAAGCTTCGGATGCCTCTCTCGTAGAATACCTGAAGGCGGATATCGAGCAGAAGCTTATGAGTTCCAGACAGGTAAATCCTCGAACAAAGGATTTTACAGTTATAGCATCTGCCCTTATTCGTGAACAGATGAGCGGTGTAACACAGACTTTATCTCTCTTCTTAAGTGCAATCGCTGCGGTCTCGCTCCTTGTAGGAGCGATAGGCATTGCCAACACCATGTTCATGTCAGTCATGGAACGCACAAAACAGATAGGGCTCTTGAAAGCAATAGGTGCAAGTGAACGCGAAATCATGAAACTTTTCCTTATCGAGTCTGGAATATTCGGGCTGGTTGGAGGAATCATAGGCGTAATATTTGGTGCGGCTATTTCCCTGCTCATCCCGTATCTTGGCATTCAGGCGCTTGGTTTTGGAGGAGATATGAGAGCGACAATTACAGCAGATACCATCCTCTTTGCCCTCGGATTCTCGGTTGTAATAGGCATATTATCCGGGATAATTCCAGCCAGACATGCAGCTAAGATGAGACCTGTGGATGCTATAAGATATGACTAGTGAAACCGTATTTTTTGTGTTTAATCTCTGGGTGCTCGGGCAGCCGATAATGCATAAGCACTAAACCACAAGAACCATTGCCAGCAAATTCCTTGCTCCCATCGAGAAACCAAGAACGATTAACGTCAGCGCCAGCATATACTTCTCGCCCTTATCCGCATCCTTCATGGAATCTTTTTCAAGCAGCAAAATTATTATCAGGACTAAAATTAGGGACAAAGGAACCAGAATAGCCCCTGTTCCAAAAATGTTAGTAAGGAACGAACTGAACGGATGCTTGTTTGTATAACCCATCATGTCCACGCCAACATACGTTGTAAGCGAATCGAGCGCGAACGAAAAAATAGCAAATGAATACATCCGGCTTCGAATATAGGTCATACCCATCGCCAGTGAGACTCTTTTTACGATATCTGTCAATATGACGGCGGGCACAAGACTGTATACCAGAATATCGAAATTCCAATTATATGAGCCATAATAAATGAGGATAGCGACGCCTGCAAACGATAATACAGCCCCAGTAATCGCATAAGCACGGATAGGATTTTTTATTTTCCCAACTTTCCCAAGATATCTCATAAAAAGGAGATTCCCGAAACATATTGCAAATATCACAAAGAAAATAAGCGGCGTGATGAAAAAATATTTAACGGGCGGCTTCAGGAGACCTGCATCCTCGATTACCCGAAATACAGAACCCATGAAAATATAAGGAATCGTAGCGATGACAAACTCCTCATCGACCTTTATTCTCAATTTATTCAATAGTTTTAGAACACCATAGACACCTGCAAATAGAATTATGACATAAGTTATCATGTCAAAATGGTTATAACTGGTATCATTGATGATACCTTCAATATAATTCCTGTTTATGAAATCAATCAACCCAGCCATCATTATCCTCCGCAGAACCCATAAACAAATTCAATGTTATCGCCATCATGCAGCGATTGTTCCAGCATATTTTCAGGCGCCGAACCATTAATAAAAACCACACATCCATTCAACCGGTCATTTGCCAGCGTGGTCTTATAAGCCGTATCTATACCCTTATTTTTTCCTGCTTCAATAATCCTGGCATCAATTATCCGCAGCAGTTCCCCAAGTTTACTTCCGTCTGCAATTACAAAAACATCTGTTCCGCCCACCAGTTCCTGCTGGGTAAAATCATAGTTCACTTTTATTTTCAATTTTACATCCCCGCAAGCTTTCGAAATTCGGTTTTCAACAGCTTCACCGTTCCATCTATCATATCAGAAACCTCAGGCAGCATCTTAAGAACCGCATACGAAATCGCTAATAAGACAATCATCGAACCTATTTTTGCAAGAATGTGCTCTGTTATCTGGAAACTCTCTTCAGGCGTTCCAAGCCATGCAAGACCATAAGCGGAAGCAGTCAGGGATGTTCTCAGCAGGTTCAGGGCATAAATAAGAGGCACTGAAATCATAAATGCCCTGAATTTTAGTGACAGAGGCGCCTTCGCGGCAGACGAAATTAGACCCGTAAATAAGGCGATACTCTCGATGGCTGTGCAGGCAAGTATTATTTCGATAGGCAGACCATTAACTGCAAGCTGGTTCCATGCCACCTGTGCTACAGGGAAGCCGAGTTTTTCAACAACCCATATGGTCTGGTTTGTAACCAGCGATATTATCCCTGTATTTAAAAAATCCACATCTGCAAACAAGAAATAAATCAAACCGCCTACCGACGCCGCCCTGGATAATGAATTAATCGCCTCATAGCCATCTCCTTTCTTATCTCTTGCCTGAAACGTGATATATGCTATGAATAGGGATATTATTGCAGCGACAATAACTAAAAAAGCATTAAAATAATCCTGTATCCCAATATACGATGGCGGCTGCAAAAACCAGTAGATTGAGAGGAATATCCATCCAAAACCCCCAAATACGAACCTTGAATTATATGCTCTTGGAAAAATTGATGCTATAGCCAGAAGTCCTAGAGCGATCCAGAGTGCTGCAGCCATTAAGTATTACGCCATGGTTTTTTGCTTTCCGGTCCCCATCATCGAATCCATGCTTGAATTCATCTTGCTGCAATGGCTCGGGTCAGCCATATGATTTTCAGTAACACTATCAGCATCAGTAACATTATCAGCATCAGCCATCATCGAGCTGCATCCTGCCATTGCTGCGCCAGCCGCATCACAGTTTCCTGAATCCATCATTTCAGGAGTGCAATTCTTTGCCATTTCCGAAGCATTGTTTGATTTCATGTTCTCCATCATTTCAGGAGTGCATTCATGATTAGCAGCAGCATTTTGGCTCTCGGTGTTTTGCGCTACTGCCACTGCTGCAATCACTGCCCCGAATAACAGGACAGCCC